>DASVQQ010000031.1 GCA_036389035.1 Jatrophihabitans sp. | reverse complement strand
GTCTCGGATCTCCATCGCGCAGGCATCGGCGATGTTCACCTTCCCGATCTTCGACGAGCGCGCTTCTTCGCTGAGCCGGGTGCCGTCGCAGTCCGGGCAGGTGGTGAACGTGATCGCCCGCTCGACGAAGGCGCGGATGTGCGGCTGCATCGCGTCGACGTCCTTGGCGAGCATCGACTTCTGGAGTTTCGGGATCAGGCCCTCGAAGGTCAGGTTGATCCCCTCGACCTTGATCTTCGTCGGCTCCTTGTGGAGCAGGTCCTGCAGCTCCTTCTTGGTGTACTTCCGGATCGGCTTGTCGGGGTCGAAGAAGCCACAGCCGCGGAAGATGCGGCCGTACCAGCCCTCCATGCTGTAGCCGGGGATCGTGAGCGCGCCTTCGTTCAACGACCTGCCCTCGTCGTAGAGCTGCGACAGATCGATGTCCGTGACCGCGCCGCGGCCCTCGCATCGCGTGCACATGCCGCCTGTGCGGGTGTAGGTCGCCCTCTGGGTCTTGGTCTTGGCGCCCCGCTCGATCGTGATCCCGCCGCTCGCCCGGACCGAGGGGACGTTGAAGGCGAACGCGCTGGGCGACCCGATGTGCGGCTGCCCGAGCCGGCTGAAGAGGATGCGCAGCATCGCGTTCGCGTCGGTGGCCGTGCCGACCGTGGAGCGCGGGTCCGCGCCCATGCGCTGCTGGTCGACGCTGATCGCGGTGGTCAGCCCGTCGAGGACGTCGACGTCGGGCCGCGCCAGCGTCGGCATGAAGCCCTGCACGAAGGCGCTGTAGGTCTCGTTGATCAGCCGCTGGGACTCCGCGGCGACGGTGCCGAACACCAGCGAGCTCTTGCCCGAGCCGGAGACCCCGGTGAACACCGTCAGCCGGCGCTTCGGGATCTCGACGCTGACGTTCTTGAGGTTGTTCACGCGCGCGCCGTGCACGCGGATCAGGTCGTGGCGGTCGGGGTCGCGCAGCGCGGGCGACTGCGGGTCCGTCCTGGTGGCCATGCTCATCGTCCCTCCATCTGTTCAGACCGGTCAGCTGTGTCAGACCAGCCAGGTGCCGTCGCGCATGAGCGTCCGGCCCGCGATCTCGTTCGCCTCACGCCACGCCTGCACCCGGACCGGCCGCAGCACGAAGAAAACGTATCCCGTGCTGCGGCGCGGATCCCAGTCAGCCTGTGCGACGTAGGCCTCGCCCAGCACATCGTCGGCCGCGACGTCGACCGCCTTCTCGATGACGGCGTCGATCATCACCACGTCGCGGGTCGGTCCGACGCCGAGCCGGGCCTGGCCGGACGCAGTCAGGTTGCGCGCGGTGGTCGAGGACCCGTCGACCGCGATCACGACTCGCTCGTCCACCCAGGCCAGCGAGACGGGCACGAGGTACGGCGCGCCTGCGGCCGAGGCGGTGGCGACCCAGACGTCGATCGCCTGGGTCGCCAGCATCGCCAGCGTGTCGGCCTTGCGGGTCTCACCGTCTCGGGCTTCGCCCATCACGACGGCTCAGCGCAGTTCCTGGATGCGGATCAGGTTTCCCGCGGGGTCGCGGAAGGCGCAATCCCGAATCCCGTACGGCTGCTCGGTCGGCTCCTGGACGACGTCGACGTCGCTGGCCTGCAGCTGGTCGAAGGCGCCGTCGAGGTCCTTGGTGGCCAGCAGGATCCAGCCGTAGGTGCCCTTGGCCATCATCTCGGTGATGACGCGGCGCTCGTCGTCGGTGATGCCGGGGTCGACTGCCGGCGGCGCCAGCAGGATGGAGGTGCCGGGCTGGTCGGGCGGGCCGACCGTGATCCAGCGCATCCGGCCCTGACCGACGTCGTTGCGGACCTCGAAGCCGAGGACGTCGCGGTAGAAGGCCAGTGAGGCGTCGGGGTCGTCGTGCGGAAGGAAGGTGGTGTGAATGGTGATGTCCATGGCAGTCACGTTAAGCCCGGCGCGGAGACGGGCGCTTCTCGATTCCTGATCGGTCTGGTCACCTGCTTGGCCACGCACGGCGGCAACTCCGGAGCTCCCTGCGCCGCCAGCCGCCGGTAGGTGCTGGGTGGCATGCCGACCAGCTCGGTGAAGCGAGTGCTGAAGGTGCCCAGCGACGAGCAGCCGACCGCGAAGCAGACCTCGGTGACGCTGAGGTCACCGCGCCGCAGCAGCGCCATCGCGCGCTCGATGCGCCGGGTCATCAGATAGCTGTAGAGCGATTCGCCGTAGGCGAGCTTGAACTCGCGGCTGAGGTGCCCGGCCGACAGGTGCACCCCGCGGGCCAGCGCCTCGACGTCCAGCGGCTGCGCGTACTCCCGGTCCATCCGGTCGCGGACCCGGCGCAGCAGTGCGAGGTCGCGCAGGCGCTGCGCCTCGGCGGGTCTGCTGGTCACCTGTGCGATCGTGCCACGTCGCGCCGGATTGCCCCGCCCGGCGGCCCTCGCACCCCCGCCATCTCTATAGGCTCCGCGAAACCCGTACGAGTGCAGGTATTCCACCCAGGAGGAACCCAGCGGTCACTATCAGGAGTTGGCGCCAGCACAAGGTTCGGGCCTTGCCGTGGGACTTCGGACAAATGGCCTGGCAGGGGACCTCTTCGGGCTGTTCCTACCGGCACGCGATCACCACTACGACCCATGGCCTCAACGCGCCGACGCCTGATCGAAACCCGGGTGCCGGTCAACGGCCTGGAACCTACACTTCGACCGGAGGTATGCCTCCTTCAACTGGTTGTCACTACTGCGAGAAGTTCTGAGGTCAGCGATGGCGAGCCGTGCGTTACAGGAGCTCGATGAACTCGTCGACGAGCGACTGAGCCGGTGGGACATCCGCCGCCAACAGGACGGTGACAGAGTCACCTACGACGTTTCCTCACCCGATGGCAGGCGAGTCGAACTGGGCCAAAACCATAGCGTGCATCTCTGGTTGTCCCTGCCACAGGGCTGGCGCTCGGATACCGCCGGCGATGACGTGGAGAGCCTGGTCCATGACTTCAACGAGTACATCAGCATGGCTGACGCCATTCTGCGGGGGCAGCTGGTTGTCCCGCCCCGTGAGCCGGGTTCTCGGCGCCAACGGTGGGTGGTTCCCGAATTCGACCTGTTCATGAGATGACTTGCCATTCCAACCCAGGGAATGTGCCCGGCGAGGTTGTGGAATGAAGCAACTTACAAAAAACGAGCTCGAAGAGTTGGACCGGCTCTGGGATGAGTTGGGACGGCTCTTTCCCTATACCGGTGGCCCGCCGATGACGGACGACGAGGTGATCGAGGCATCCCTGGATGCGATGTTGGCAGGAGTCGTCAGTAGCGGCGGTGGAATGACTCGTGATGGCTTGGCCCTGTTCGAAGAGGCCGTTGCCTGGAAGGCTCGCTCCCCAGCGCTGCAGAGCATCCTCGATCGCGTGGCGGCCGTTCTGGGGCTGGATGAGGATACTCAAGGCGAGGCCGGTGATGATAAATCGCGTTAACCGGGCAAAAGCCAGCTCGGCGTGTAAGCTGCCCGTGAAGCAGTTTCGGGCACACGTAGGAACTCACTGGTCATGGGACAGGATCGGCCTCAAGCGACGCCAACGCGTGCGCGTGGCTCTGCTGACCGGTCCGACGACTCCCTGCATGACCGTGCCACCGAGGTCGCCGAGTACGCGGCCCCCGTGCTGGACCAGCAAGCCCTCGCGCTGCCCGCACCAGGACTTGGCGTGGCAGGACTGGACGTGGCAGGACTGGGCGTGGCAGGACTGGCGGTCGCCGGCGGCGCCGGCCCGCTGCTGCGAGAGCTGTCCGGCGCAGCCGACCCGCTCGGCGGCAACCCGATTCCGGACGGGGTGCTATCCGCTCTGCGCCGGCGCAAGGGCGGCGGCCGGCCGCTGACCCCCGGCATGGCCACCGAGATCGGCCAGCAACTGGGCCCGGCGGCCAGCGCCGCGCGGATCCACACCGACGGCGAGGCCGATCACATCGCCCGATCGGTGCAATCGGTGGCGTTCAGCTACGGCTCGGACGTGTACTTCACCCAGGGCGCCTACTCCCCTGACTCCCAGTCCGGTCAGCGGCTGCTGGCCCACGAGCTCTCCCACGTCCGGCAGAGCGCGACCGGCTCCTCCGGTGGCGGGCCGATCGTCGGCGCGGCCAATGACCCCGCCGAGCACGAGGCCGACCGCAGCGCCGACCAGGTTCTGGGCGCGCTGCGCCGGCAGGCGGTCGGGCGTGGCACCCCGGCCTGCGACCATGCCAGTCACCCCGAGCACAGCGGGCACCTCGCGGTGTCGGTACTGGCGAGAACGACCCTGGCCAGCTCCACCGGTGAACTGGTGCGCCGGGCCTATACCGAGCAGGAGCGCCCGGGCATCCTGCAACTGGCGCAGCTGGAGAACTCCCAGGAGCGGCTCATCGCCCTGGAGGCGCACAACTGGTCCAGCGCCGACACCATCGCACTCGCCTCGCGGAAGCCGGCGCCGACCTACGCCGAGCTGAACTCGATCATGGCCAAGCTGACAGCTGCTCAGCTCGCCCAGATCCAACCGAGCTGCGCCAGCCTGGCCGAGGTGCTGGCGCTGGTGGCCACCGCGTGGCCCGCCGCCGACCTCGCCCGGCACGCCGCCTTCGACCCCCGCCCGACAGCGCCCGAGCTGCAGGCGGTGATCGCGTTCTTCACCCCGGAGCAGGTCGATTACGTGATGAACGTCAGCTCCAGCTGGGCTGACATCGTGGGCTACGCGGGCAGCGGCTGGTCGGCCGAGGACCTGGCGGGCACGGCCAGTATCCAACCGGCGGCGTCGGTGAGCCAGTTCCGGACCATCGTCAGCCGATTCAGCTGCGCCCAGCTCGACAAGCTGATGGAACCGTCCGCCTTCACCTGGGACAAGCTGACCGAGCTGGCCGAGGCAGCGGAGCCGGACCCGCAGTCGCCGGCGCTCACCCTCAAGGATGTGCTCGTCGCCTGCAACTCGCTGATCAAAGAGGACGTGGCGGCCCTTGACGAGCTGGGCCTGAAGGTGTCGGCACGCCGATATCAGGCCCTGGTGATCGGCACCGACTCCCTTACCGAGATCGACTACAGCCAGGTGATGGACTACCTCAAGGACGCTCGCTGGTTCAGCATCTGCTTCGACACCGCTCAGCGGCTGTTCGACGATCTGGGCGATGTGGCCGCCAACTCCTCGGACGGCGCCCGGGACGCCAAGTATGCCCAAGCCGACCAACGCAAACGGGCTCACCTGCTGGAAACCCACCTACTCGCCGCGAGCGCCGGCGGCACGCCGATGATCTTCAACATCCACATGGGCGGCCACGGTTTCAGCCTCACCGTCATCGGCACGAAGGTCTATCAGCTGGAGGCCTTCGCCTCCCACGCCGACGATGACGCCGACGTGCTGAAGAACTTCGAGGACCTCAGCGCGTCGCTGGTGACCAGCATCCGCTCCAACAACACCTACGGCATCGCCGAGGTCACCGCGGCGATCGTCGACATGACCTCGACCAGCCGCAAGAAGCGGACCGCGGCAGCCCAGGTCATGGGCTGGAACCCGGGACCGTGCGGGTTCATCGACCTGAAGACGGACACCATCACCGACCCGATGGCGATCTGGTGGGAGTCGGCCAGCCTGCACAGCAACGCCCAGATCGTCACCAACATCGCCCTGCGCATTCAGCGGCAACGCGCGGAGATCCGCAAGAAGTTCGGCATCAAAGACGACGATGACGCCTAAGGGCCGCTGACCGCTGCCAGCCGCTACGCCAGGGAGTCGTCGTAGCCGGCCGTCAGCGGGCCGCCGGCGGTGCCGGTGTTGACCACGCCGGCCGGCTCGATCAGCACCGCGCGCACCTCGCCGTCGGCGACCGGGCAATGCTCGACTCCGCGCGGCACCACGAACAGCTGGCCGGGCCGCAGCGTCACGTCGCCGTCCCGGAGCTGGATTCGCAGCTCGCCGTCCAGCACCAGGAACAGCTCGTCGGTGTCGTCATGGGTGTGCCAGATGAACTCACCCTGCAGCTTGACGACCTTGATCTCGTAGTCGTTGAGCCGAGCGACCACCTTCGGCGCCCACTGCTCGGAGAACGCGGACAGCTTCTCGCCGAGATCGACGGGGACGTTTGCCATGGGCAAAGCTTGGCAGAATCGACAGCGACCCGTGAGGGGTCAGCCGCCCTCGAGCCAGCGGCCGACCACTTTGCTCATGCCGACGGTCTGCGGCCGGAAGCCGAGCGTCTCGTAGAAGGCCTGCATGTCGTCGGTGAACAGCCCGACGTGCTGGCCGGGCACGGTGGCCAGCAACCGGTTGACCACCTCGCGCCCGACGCCGCGCCGGCGGTACGGGGTCGCCGTCCAGATGTCGACCAGGTAGGCGTTGCAGACCCCGTCGCTGAGAATCCGGCCGTTCGCCACGAACTGCCCGTCGCAGCGTCCGAAGATCACGGCGTGGGAGTTCTGGTGCGAGACCCGGTACTGCTCGGGAGTGCGCAGGTTGTCGAAGTCGTCGGCCACCAGGGCCTGCTTGAGCGCCGACCAGTCCACGTCGTCCAGCTCGGAGGAGAACACGATCTCAGCCACCGGCTGAGCATCTCATCCGCCGCGGGTCGCCTCAACGACCGGTGGCGCACCTAGGCTGGTCGCGGCGCCACCAGCGCCGTCCACCTGGCGCCGAGGCGTCCGAGATCAGGAGTCGTAGAAGATGGCCTTGAGCGACTTTCCCCGCTATCCGCTGCTCTTCGGGCCGAGCCCGGTGCATCCGCTGGAGCGCCTGAGCGCCCATCTCGGCGGCGCCCAGATCTGGGCCAAGCGCGAGGACTGCAACTCCGGCCTGGCCTACGGCGGCAACAAGACCCGCAAGCTGGAGTACCTGGTTCCCGAGGCGCTGGCGCAGGGCGCGACCCACCTGGTCTCGATCGGCGGCGTGCAGTCCAACCACACCCGCCAGGTCGCGGCGGTCGCGGCCAAGCTCGGGTTGCAGGCCCGGCTCGTGCAGGAGAGCTGGGTGGACTGGCCCGACTCGGTCAACGACCGGGTCGGCAACATCCTGCTGTCGCGGATCATGGGTGCCCACGTCCAGCTCGTCGAAGCCGGTTTCGGCATCGGCTTCAAGCAGAGCTGGGAGAACGCCCTGGCCGAGATCACCGACGGCGGCGGCGTGCCCTACCCGATCCCGGCAGGCGCCTCCGACCACCGGCTGGGCGGCCTCGGCTTCGCGAACTGGGCGTATGAGGTGCAGCAGCAGGAGGCCGAGCTGGGCGTCTTCTTCGACACCATCGTCGTCTGCAGCGTGACCGGTTCCACCCATGCCGGGATGATTGCCGGGTTCGCCGGGCAGGACCGGCCACGCCGGGTGCTGGGCATCGACGCCTCGGCCAAGATCACCGAGACCCGGGCCCAGGTCGAGCGGATCGCGCGCAACACCGCCGAGCTCATCGGCCTGGAACGGGAACTGCGCGACGACGAGATCACCGTGCTGGACGGCTGGGCCGGTGACTACTACGGCATTCCGGTCCAATCCACCCTGGACGCGATGCGGCTCACGGGCAGCCTGGAAGGCGTGATCATCGATCCGGTCTATGAGGGCAAGTCGATGGCCGGGCTCATCGACCTGGTCAGCACCGGTGAGATCGCGCGCGATTCGATCGTGCTGTACGCCCATCTGGGTGGCCAGCCGGCGATCAACGCCTATAGCGCGCTGTTCAAATCCTGACAGTGCAGCAACCAGTGCAGCCAACAGTGCCGTTCCGCGACTACCGTCTGGCCATGACCTCTGAACACTTCACCAAGATCGCCAACGACGCGGTGGCCTCGTTATGCGCGCATTACCCCGATACGGCCACCATGCTGGGTGATCACAGCCATGACGACCAGTTGAGCGATCCGTCGGCTGCCGCCGGACAGCGCCGCGCCGACGAGCTCCGCTCGCTGATCGCGCGACTGGACGAGCTGCCGGCCGACCAGCTGGACACCGCGGACGCCGTCGACCGTGACATCCTGCGGACGGCGTCGGAAAGTGAGCTGCTCAGCCTGACAGACCTTGACGAGGCCAGCTGGAATCCGATGGTCCACAACCCGGGGCAAGCGTTGTACGCGCTGCTCACCAGAGACTTTGCTCCGTTGCCGGAACGGTTATCCGGCGTGGCCGGCCGGCTGCGCGCGGTTCCGGACTACCTCGAGGCGGCCCGCGGCCGGTTGAGCGGCATGTCCGCAATTCACGTCCAGACCGCTATCGGGCAGTTCGAGGGCACCCTTGCCCTGATCGAGGGCGAGATTCCCGCGGCGATAGCCGAGACGGGCGGCAGCCCGGACCTGTCGCAGGAGATCAGCCGGGCGGCGGCGGCGGTACGCGAGCACCAGGACTGGTTGCGTGCCGAGCTGGCCGGAGCGCAGCGGCCCGCCAGGCTCGGCAACGATCTCTACGCCAGCAAGTTGGAGCTGGTGCTGGCCACCCCGTGGCAGCCCAAGCTGTTGCTGGAGCAGGCCTACCGCGATCTGGACCGGGTCGAGAGCGAGCTGGCCGACCTGGTCGGCCAGACCACCGGGTCGGCGAACCCCGACCGGGCCGCGATCGCAGCCGAGTTCAACCGGTTGGCCGCCGACGCGCCCACCAGCGAGACCATCCTGCAGCTGTGCCGGGAGGCGATGGCCGAGACCACCGACTTCGTGCGCAAGCACGACCTGCTCACCCTGCACGACGATCCGGTGGAGATCATCGAGATGCCCGAGATCGATCGCGGCGTGGCGGTGGCCTACTGCGTAGCGGTCGGGGTGCTGGAGACCGCGCCGCTGGCCACCCAGTTCGCGGTCTCGCCCACGCCGAAGGACTGGTCAGAGGATCAGGTCCGCTCGTTCTACCGCGAGTACAACAACCACATGCTGCACAACCTCACCATCCATGAGGGGATGCCCGGCCACGTGGCGCAGCTGTCGCACAACCAGCGTTACCAGGGCGCCAACCCGATCCGCGGGGTGTTCGGCAGTGACTCGTTCATCGAGGGCTGGGCGGTCTATGCCGAGGAGCTGATGGCCACCCTGAAGTACCGCGGCGAGATCTCCGCCGAAGCGGCCGCGGCGGTGCGCATGCAGCAGCTGAAGATGCAGCTGCGTGCCATCCTGAACACCATCATGGACGTGTCCTTCCACTCCGGTGACCTCGACCAGCGCGAGGCCATGGAGCTGATGATGACCCGCGGGTACCAGGAGGAAGGCGAGGCCACCGGCAAGTGGCGTCGGGTGCAGCTGAGCTCGACCCAGCTGTCCTGCTACTACGTCGGCTACCTCGAGGTCCTGCAGCTGGTCGCCGACCTGCGCCAGGCCCACCCGTCCTGGTCGGACCGGCAGCTGCACGACACCATGCTGAGCTTCGGCTCGCCGCCGGTGCGCTACCTGCGCCAGCTGTTGGGACTGCCGCCGGCCGCATGAGCTCACCACCCCGGCCGGCGGTCGGAATCGCCCACCGGGGCTTCTCCCCGGACGGCGCCGAGAACTCGATGGCGGCCTTCCAGGCTGCCGTCGATCTCGGCTACCGGCACCTGGAGACCGACGCGCGGGTGACCGGCGACGGGGTAGCGCTCGCCTTTCACGACCCGATCCTGGACCGGGTGACCAACTCACACGGGCAGCTGCGGCAGCTGAGCTGGCGAGAGGTCAGCGCGGCCAGAATCCTGGACCGGGAGCCGATCCCCCGGCTGGAGGAGGTGCTGGACGCGTTCGGCGAGGTCAGCGTCAACATCGACGTCAAGTCCGACGCCGCGGTCGGGCCGACGCTGGACGCGATCCGGCGCACCAACTCCTGGCGTCGGGTGCGGCTGGCCTCCTTCTCTCCCGCCCGGTTGCTGCAGCTGCGCCGCAGCGCCGGGCCGGCGACGCCGAGCGCGCTGACCGCCACCGAGGTGGCCGCGCTGAGCCATGGCCGGTTCGGCCCGCTGTCCGGGCCGCCCAGGCGTGCCGGCCTGGCCGCTCAGGTGCCGCCGCGGGTCGGACCGCTGCAGGTCGTCGGGCCCCGGTTCATCGCCGCCGCCCGGGCCCGCGGCATCGAGGTGCACGTCTGGACGGTCAACCTGCGCGCCGAGATGGTCCGGCTGCTCGACCTCGGGGTCGACGCGATCGTCACCGACCGGGCGGACCTGCTGCGCGAGGTGCTGCGCGAGCGCGGCCAATGGCAGGCCTGAGCGGGTAGGCGAGACTCGGGTAAGCCGGTGACGTCGTGCACGGCTGAGCCCGCTACGGCGGGTAATCTCGCAAGTCGTGCCTGCCATCCGTGCCGACCTGCCCCCTGGCCGCGACAGTGCCCTGGCCGCGGTGCCCGCGGCCGGCAACCGCCGCGAGATACCGATGCCCGCTCACCTGAAGTTCTTCTACGGGCCGATGGACTGCGGCAAGTCCACGCTGGCCCTGCAGGTCGATCACAACCACGCCCGGCAGGGCCGGTCCGGGCTGATCCTGACCCGCTATGACCGCTCGGGCCGGGCCCGGGTCACCACCCGGGTGGGGCTCAGCCACGATGCCATCGAGGTCACCGACGAACTCGACCTGTGCAAGCTGGTCCGCCAGAACTGGGCGCTGGGCCGCCGGGTCGATTACCTGATCGTCGATGAGGCCGGCTTTCTCAACCCCGAACACGTCGACCAGCTCGCCGAGCTGGTGGACGAATACCACGTCGATGTCTACTGCTTCGGCCTGGCGACCGACTTTCGGAGCCTGCTGCTGCCCGGCGCGAAACGGCTGATGGAGCTGGCCGATGAGATCTCCGAGATCCAGGTCGAGGTGCTGTGCTGGTGCGGCATGCCCGGCAAGCACAACGCCCGCGTCATCGCCGGCCGGGTCACCCGCGAAGGCGACACGGTGCTGGTGGCCGACACCGTCGCGACCGGCGGGAACGACGTCAGGTACCAGGTGTTGTGCCGCGCGCACTACCGCCGGGGTGACCTGGGTTCCGCCCCGACGCTGGGTGAGCAGCTGACCCTGGACTGAGTGCTCCCGGCCCGCTCGCCGACGTGCCGGGGACCGGTCATGGGCAGTCGGCGGGGAGAGATGGGTCTCAGTGTGCCATCGATTACGGCAAAAAGTGCAAACTGAGCGCTAGACTGCCAGTTCCCCCCGCTACGGTCGCTAGGCTGTGGGGAATCATCTGCCGGGACTGTTCGTTGGAAACTCGGTACCCATGCATGGGTGAGGAGTGATCACAATGGCCGATCGTGTACTCCGGGGCAGCCGCCTCGGCGCTATCAGTTACGAAACCGAATACGCCGCCGAACCGGCGCCGCGTCAGCACATCAAGTTCAAGTGCGAACGCGATCACGAGTTCAGCGTTCCTTTTGCTCACGATGCCGAACTGCCCGCGACCTGGGAATGCCGCCTCGACGGCACTACCGCCAAGGCCGTGGACCTGCCGGAACCGGAGCCCAAGAAGGTCAAGGCCCCGCGTACCCACTGGGACATGCTGATCGAGCGGCGCACCATCGCCGACCTCGAAGAGGTGCTCGCCGAGCGCTTGGACGTGCTGCGTGCCCGCCGTGGCGGCTCTGGCGCGAAATCCCCCAAGACCGCCTGAGCCAACCCCGACCCCCTAACCCGGGGTCAGCTTCGAACCGGCCCGACATTCCGTCGGGCCGGTTTCTTAGTTCGGCGGGCTTTTGGTTCGGCGGGCTCTTGGTTCGAGCGGGCTTAGTCCGTCGGGGGGTTCTCAGGTCGGCCGGGTTCTGGCTCGGCCGGCTTCAGTCGGACCGGCTGCCGACGGACTCCCGGGTCCTGCCCACCAGCCTGCGCAGCTGAGCGACCCGGTGCGCGGCACCCCACTCGGTGACCCGCAGCAACGCCTCCCGGACGATGTTCCCGCTCATCTTCGACTCGCCGCGCTCACGCTCGGCGAAGGTGATCGGAACCTCGGTTACCCGGAACCCTGCCTGCACGGCACGCCAGGCAAGGTCGACCTGAAAGCAGTAACCCTCCGAGGCGATCGAGGACAGGTCGATCGTCTGCAACACCGAACGCCGGTAGGCCCGGTATCCGCCGGTGGCGTCGTGCAGGTCGATGCCGAGCGCCAACCGGGTGTAGAGGTTGCCGCCGCGGGAGAGCAGCTCCCGTGACCGGGGCCAGTTCAGCACCTGGCCGCCGGGCACCCACCGCGAGCCCAGCACCAGGTCCGAGTGTCCGATGGCGGCCAGCAGCCGGGGCAGCTGCTCCGGCGCGTGCGAGCCGTCGGCGTCCATCTCGACCAGGACGTCATAGCCGGCAGCCAGCCCGAGCCGGAAGCCGGCCACGTAGGCCGCTCCCAGCCCGGCCTTCTGGTCGCGGTGCAGCACCTGGATCTGGGCGTCGTTCGCGGCGATCTCGTCAGCCACGGCGCCGGTGCCGTCCGGGCTGCCGTCATCGACGACCAGGATGTCTGCCTCGGGCACCGCGGCCCGCACCCGGTCCACGATCGGCGGCAGGTTCTCGCGTTCGTTATAGGTGGGGATGATCACCAGCGTCCGAAGTCGCTCCCCCGGCCCTGCTGCCGACCTGCTCGCGGCCTCGGTCACCCGTACCCCTCTCCTGTCGTCCCGATCGTGCCGCCGGGGCGCCACCGCGGATCCGGCGTGCCAGCCGCCGGTTCAGCCAGCCGCCGACCACCAGTCCGAGCAGGCCCAGGGCGACCAGAGTCCACTCGGCAGCCGCGCCGGTCCGAGTGGCCAGCGTAGTCGAACGGGACAGCGGCACCGTCCGGACCAGCACATCGGCGGTGAACAGCGGCCCGGACGCGGCCAGCATCCGCCCGTCGGCCCCGATGATCGCCGACTTGCCGCTGGTCGCCACCTGCACGACCGTGCGGCCGTGCTCGACGGCACGCAGCCGGCTCATCTCCAGCTGCTGGTAGGTCTCGGCGCTGTGGCCGAAGGTGGCGTTGTTGGTCTGCACCACCAGCAGCTGGGCGCCGGCCCGCACCGAGGAGGTCACCAGCGAGTCATAGGCGATCTCGAAGCAGATCACGTCACCGACCGGGAACGGGGTCTGGGTCAGCAGGCCGTCGCCGGACCCGGCCACCATGTCCCGGCTCACCAGGTCGACCTTGTCGCTGACGGCGCGGGCCAGCGACCGCAGCGGGATGTACTCCCCGTACGGCACCGGGTGCCGCTTCACGTACCGCTGGCCGGGTCCCGGCGCGGCCGAGTCCGACGGCATCCAGACGATGCCGGCGTTGGTGACGTGGGTGGGCCCGGGGCCGTCGATCAGGGCGCCGACCAGGATCGGCACGCCGACCGCGTCCACCGCGCGCTGGATCACCGCCGCGGCGTCGGGGTTGGTCGTCGGATCGATGTCAGAGGCGTTCTCGGGCCACAGCACCAGGCTCGGCCGGGGCGACCGGCCGGCCTTGACGTCGGCCGCGAGCTTGAGGGTCTGGGCGACATGGTTGTCCAGCACCTGGCGCCGGCGGGCGTTGAACTCCAACCCCCGGTCCGGCACATTGCCCTGGACGGCGGCCACCGTGACGCTGCGGCCGGCCCCGTCCGGACCGGGTTGGGCGCCCGGGGCGGGCGGATCGGCCGGGCGCAGCGGGTAGGCCAGCGATCCGCCGACCAGCACCACCAGGACGGCGGCCGCCAGCTGGCCGGCGCGCCGCGCGAGGTCGGGGTCTGACAGCTCGCGCCGCGCGAGGCCGGTGTCGGACACCTTGTGTCGATCGCCCAGCACCGCGGCCGCCAGCAGCGCGCCGATCAGCGCCACCGCGAAGGTCACCAGCGGCGCGCCGCCCAGCGCGGCGAACCATTTCAGCGGTGACTGGGCCTGGCTGAACGCCCAGCGGCCCCAGGGGAAGCCGCCGAAGGGCAGCCGGCCGCGCAGCGCCTCCTGCGCCACCCACAGGGCAGCGGTGAGCACGGTGCCGAACCGCACTCGCTGGACCACCGGCAGCGCCGCGCCGAGCAGTATCAGGAACCAGGTCTGGGAGAACACCAGCACCAGCCATGGCACCGCGCCGACATAGGTCGCCGTCCAGTGCAGCATCGGCAGGAACAGTCCGGCCCCGTAGACCAGGCCGAGCAGCGCCCCGCGGCGCGAGCGCTGACCCGACACCGCGATCGACAGGCCGGCCACCGACAGGAACGCCAGCGGCCAGATCCCGACCTTCGGAAAAGCCGCGGCGCCCAGCAGGCCGGACCCGGCGGCCAGCAGCAGTCGGTAGATCACGGCAACTCACCCGAGTCGAAGATCTGCCGGCCGCGCACCACCGTGCGCAGGCACCGCGGCAGGTCCAGGCCCGCGGCCAGGTCCGGCAGGCCGGGAACGCCGGAGCGCTCGTCGGTGCTCCACTGCGACAGCCGCTCGTCGGGGGCGTCCACCCCCAGCGGGCCGGCCGCGAAGACGGCGTAGCTGGCCGGGGCGCCGGGAGCCAGCACGCCCGAGCCGTCGGAGTCGGCGCGGGCGGCCCGCCAGCCGCCGCGGGTGTGCGCGGTCAAGGCCGCGCGCGGGCTCAAGGCGTGCGCGGGGTTGCTCGGATGGACCGCGGCCCGCACCCCGCCCCACGGATCCACCGGCGTTACGGGTGAGTCCGCCCCGAAGGCCAGCGGCGCCCCGGCGGCGGCCAGCGCGGCCAGCGGGTTCAGCCGGCGGGCCCGCTCGACCCCGAGCCGCTGGGCGTACATCCCCGAATCGCCGCCCCAGCTGGCGTCGAAGGCGGGCTGCACCGACGCGATCAGGCCGGTGCCGGCCAGCGCGGCCACGTCGGTGATCAGCTCGGCGTGCTCGATCCGGTGCCCGGCGGCCGAGACCCGCGGGCCGAGCCGGTCAGCGGCCAGTCGCATCGCCGCCACCACCTGGTCGGTGGCGGCGTCGCCGATGGCGTGGAAGCCGCCCTGCAAGCCGGCCTCGGTGCACTCGATCAGATGCTCGGCCAGCTCGGCGGTGTCATAGCGCAGGTAACCGCATCCGGTGTCGCCGGCCGGCAGCTCGCCCAGGTCGACATAGGGGTGCAGCATGCCGGCGGTGTGCGAGCCGATCGAGCCGTCACAGAACAGGTCACCGCCCGCGCCGATCGCGCCGAGTTCGGCAGCCGCCGCGGCGCCGCGCAGCTCGCCCCAGTACCCGTACACCTCCGGATAGGGCTCGTCCTGGGCGTGACCTGCCCCGCCCGCTGCTCCTGCCACCAGCGCCAGCAGGCCGGCCAGGTCCTCGGCACTGGAGATCTCCGGGCCGGCCATCTCGTGGACGGCAGCCACCCCGTGCGCGGCGGCGTGGCGCAACGCGATCCGCTGCAGCTCGCCGCGCTGGCCGGCGGTGATGGCCGACCGGGCAACCGCCCGCGCCGCGTGGTGGGCGGCCTTGGTGAGCCGGCCGTCGGCGGAGTAGCCGTCCAGGCCGGCGATGCCCGGGACCGAAGCCAGCAGGGCCGAGGACACCACCGCCGAATGGGCGTCGGTGCGGGCCAGGTACACGACGCCGCCGTAGCTGGCGCGGTCCAGCTCCGCTGCGGTCGGCGCCCGGCCCTCCGGCCACCGGGTCTCGTCCCAGCCCGAGCCGAGCAACGGCCGGCCACCGCTGGACCGGGCGGCCCGCTCGACTGCTCCCAGCGCCTCGGCCAGCGACCCGGCGGACCCCAGCACCAGCCCGCTCAGCGACAAGCCGGTGTCGGTGGTGTGAAAGTGCGCGTCGACGAACGCCGGGATCACCAGCGCTCCGTCGAGGTCCACAACGCGGTCGGCCGCCATGGTCGAGGCCGAGGCGTCGTCGCCGAGCCAGGCCACCTCCGCGTCCGAGACCAGCAGCGCGCTGGCGTTGCGGGCCCACGAGCTGTAGATCCGTCCGTTGATCAGCAAAGTGCGCACCACGCGAGTGTGCCAGCCCTATCTGTGGGCGGGTCGAGACGTCAGCGCTGGCTCTGGTGTGCCCCATCGCATACGGTGCCGTAAAGACTTACAGGAGGCTCGCCCCATGTCAGCCAGTATCGAGGACGTAGCAAAGCTGGCGGGCGTCTCGATAGCCACCGTGTCGCGCTCCCTGCGAGGACTTCCCGACGTCGCGGCGGCCACCCGGGACAAGGTGCTGACGGCGGCCCGGGAACTGGACTACGTCGCCTCGCCGTTCGCCGCCCGGCTGGCCAGCGGCCGGTCCTCGACCCTCGGCGTGGTGGTGCCGTTCGTCAACCGGTGGTTCTTCGCCGAGGTGCTCGGCGCGGTCGAGTCGGTGCTCAGCGCCGCCGGCTATGACCTGCTGCTGCACAACCTGGGCGACAGCAAGGGCCGCGAGCGGTTCTTCTCGGTGCTGCCGATGCGCAAGCGGGTCGACGCGGTGCTGGTGGTCAGCCTGGCCCTCACCGACGACGAGGTGGCGGCGCTGAACACCTTGCAGTTGCCGGTGGGCGTGCTCGGCGTCAAGCACCCAGGCCTGTCCTCGGTCCGGATCGACGACGAGGTGGCGGCCCGGACCGCGGTGGAACACCTGCTGTCGCTGGGCCACCGCCGGATCGCGCTGATCGGCGGCGACACCGACGACCCGATGCGCTTCACTCCCCCGCACCACCGCGGCACCGGTTACCGCAAGGCGCTGCTGGCGGCCGGCGTGACCCCGCCGGAGAACCTGGAGTGCCTGGGTTACTTCACGGTCGCCGGCGGTGAGGCCGCGATGCTGACCCTGCTGCAACGCGACGAGCGCCCGACCGCGGTGTTCGCCGAGTCCGACGAGATGGCCTACGGCGCGATCCGCGCGATCAGGCGTTCCGGGCTGCGGGTGCCCGAGGACATCGCGGTGATCGGGTTCGACGACCACGCCACGGCCGACCTGATGGACCTGACCACGATGCGCCAACCCGTCGGCGAGCAGGGCGCGCTGCTGGCGCAGTCGCTGCTGACGGCCCTGATCAAGGAGGCCGAGCCGACCGACGTGGTGCTCGAGACCGAGCTGGTGGTCCGCGGCAGCACGGTGGCCTCGGCCAGCGTGTACGCCGACCCGGCCGGATCCGTCGGCTGACACCCCCGCCCGATCACTTGCCTGATACCCCGCCCGGCCTTGCGCGAGGCTCCTAGGCCGCGATGCGTATCGACTTCGGTCGCCCAGCCGATCAAAACTGATACGGGTCCGTCGGCGGCGATCGTGGAGCCCAACTGAAGCCCAGCTGATGACAGCCTGGGGCGATGCGTATCGATTTCGGTCGCCCAGGCGATCAAAACTGATACGGGTCCGCCTGAGCGGCGGCCAGCTCGGCCGCGGTCGGCGGGTTCGCGCCGGCCCTGGCGCAGGTCAGCGCCGCCACCAGGATCGCCTCGGTCACCGCTGCCGCCACCACCGCCTCAGCCGCGGTGCCACCTGGGCCGTCCCGGCCGGCGCCGGCTCGACCGACATAGCCGCCGGCTGCCAGCGCGTTGATCAGCCCGGCCATGAACGCGTCGCCGGCGCCCACCGTGTCGATGACCTCCACCGGCCGCGACGGCACCATCCCCACCCGGTCCTCGCTCGCCAGGTAGCGGGCCCCCCGGCCGCCGTCGGTCATCACCACGATCGAGGCGCCGAGCGAGCGCCACCGGCGCAGCACGCTCTCGGCGTCCTGCCCGGGATAGAGCCAGTCCAGGTCCTCGGCCGAGGCCTTGACGACGTCGGCGAGCCCGACCATCGCCTCGACCTGCTCGAGGGCCGACCGGTGGTCGGGCAACAGGTCGGGCCGGATGTTGGGGTCATAACTGATCACCACCGGCTGCCGGCCCCGCCGCCGTCGCAGCTGGTCACAGATCACGCCCGCGCCGGGCTCGGTCCAGGACGCCAGCGAGCCGGTGTGGATCCAGGAGGTGTCGGCCGGCATCCGATCCAGCTCGGCGGCGCTCCACTGCCAGTCGGCGGTGCCGGTCCGGTAGAAGTCATAGCCGGCGTTGCGCTCGGCGTCCAGGCTCACCACGGCCAGCGTGCTGGCCTCAGCGGCGTTGACCGCATAGGACAGGTCCACGCCGTTGGCCTCGGCGTGCGCGCGCAGCTGCCTGCCGAAGGCGTCCCCGGACAGCCGGGCCAGCAGCTGCGCCGGCTGGCCGAGCCGGGCCAGCCCGATCGCGACGTTGAACGGGCTGCCACCTGGGTGCGCCAGGTAGGTCTTGGGCCCGGCCGAGGCCGCGGTCGCCGGGTCCATCACCAGATCGATCAACGCCTCGCCGATCACACACACCATGCGACGACGCTATCGCGCGCGGAAGTTATCGTGTGCCGGGTGACCCGTGTGATGCTCCTGGACTCAGCCAGCCTGTACTTTCGCGCCTTCTACGGCGTCCCCGACACCGTGACCGCCCCGGACGGCATGCCGGTCAACGCCGTCCGCGGCTTCACCGACATGGTCTCTACGCTGATCACCCGCTACCAGCCGACCGACTTCGTCGCGTGCCTGGACTACGACTGGCGCCCGGCGTTCCGGGTGGCGCTGCTGCCCTCGTACAAGGCGCACCGGGTGGAGTACACCACCGGCAGCGGCAGCCCGGACGTGGAGGCGGTTCCGGACCTGCTCGAACCCCAGGTGCCGGTGCTGCTGGCGGTGCTCAAGGCGGCCGGCCTGTGCTCGGTCGGCGCCGAGGGGTTCGAGGCCGATGACGTGATCGCCACGCTGGCCCACCGCTACGGCGGGCAGGGCGTGGAGGTGGACGTGGTGTCGGGCGACCGTGACCTGATCGACCTGGCCACCGACCGGGTGCGGGTGCTCTACACCGGCAAGGGCATCGCCAACATCGTGGCGTTCACGCCGGATGAGGTGCAGGCCCAGTACGGCGTGCCGGCCGGCCACTACGCCGACTTCGCGATGCTGCGTGGCGACCCGTCGGACGGGCTGCCCGGGGTGGCCGGCATCGGCGCGAAGACCGCGGCGAACGTGGTGGCGCAGTTCGGGACGATCGAGCAGATCGTGGCCGCGGCCCAGTCCGGTGACCAGGCGATGAGCCCCTCGGTACGGGTGAAGGTGCTAGCGGCGCTGGACTACCTGGCAGTCGCCCCCGCGGTGGTGCGCGGTCGCACCGACGTCCCGGTGGGCGAGCTGCAGACCAGGATCCCGGCCACGCCCGCCGACCCGGAGATGCTGACCGCCCTGGGTGAGCGGTTCGGCATCCAGAGCGCGATCGACCGGCTGACCAGCATGCTGGCCAAGGTCGGCGGCTGACCTATTACAGCTGCTGGGCGATCACCCCGCGCCGCAGCGCTGTGCAGGCTGCCGCCGCGGTGGCCCTGATGCCGGGGTCGATGGCGTCGGCGCGGGCGAGTTGCTCCAGCAGGTCGAGCAGCTGGCGCATCCAGCGCACGAAGTCCCCGGCCGGCAACCCGGTGCCGTCATCGGACATCGAGCTGAGCACCCGGTCCAGCGAGTCGCCCTTGGCCCACCGGTAGCTGGCCCAGACGAAGCCGAGGTCCGGTTCGCGCGACAGCGGCAGCTTGTGGGCCGCCTCGCGCTCGCTGACCTCGCCCCACAGCCGCAGGGTGTCGCTCAGGGCCTGGCGTAGCGGCCCGCTGGGCAGCTTCGGCGCGGACGGCTCGTCCCGGCGGGCCTCATAGATCATCGCTGAGCACACCCCGGCCAGCTCGGCGGCGTTCAGCCCGGACCAGGCGCCGCCGCGCAGGCACTCGGCGATCAGCAGGTCGGACTCCGACCAGATCCGCGAGAGCTGCCGCCCAGCCGTGGTGATGGTGTCCTCAGTGGTGATCGTGTCGCCGTCCTCGGCGGCCGGGCTCATGTACCCGCGCTCGGTGAGCAGCGCGCAGACCTGATCGAAGGTCCGCGACAGCGAATGTGTGCGGCCCTCGGCCCGGTGCCGCAGCGTGTCGTTCTCCCGGCGCAACCGGCCGGCCCGCTCGGCCCACCGGGCGTGCTCCTCACGGTCGTCGCAGCCGTGGCACGGATGCCGGCGCAGCGCTACCCGCAGGTCGGTCAGCTCGGCGTCGTCGGCGGCGCCGTTGCGCTCGCGCCGCCGGTGGCCGTTCTTCGGGTCGGCGATCCTGAGATTGCGGATCGAGGAGGCGACATCCCGGCGGGCGGCCGGGCTGCGGTGGTTGAAGTGCTTGGAGATCGGCAACCGGCCGAGCACTTCGACGGCGTGCGGAAAGTCCATCGGGGTGACCGGGCCGGCCCAGCGGTCCTCGGTGACCACCAGCGGTCGCGGGTCGGCCAGCGCCGAGGTCCCCGGGTCCACCACCACGGCAAGGCCGGCGCGGCGCCCGGACTGGATCCGGATCACGTCGCCGACCGACAGCGCCTCCAACGACTGCACGACCGCGGCCCGGCGGTCCGAGACTCCCTTGCGCGACAGCGACTTCTCCCGCTCGGAGATCCGGGTGCGCAGCTCCTGGTACTCGGCGAAGTCGCCCAGGTGGCAGTGCATCCGGTTCTCGTAGTCGGCCAGCGCCTTCTCGTTGCGGGTGATCTGACGGATCAGGCCGACCACCGAACGGTCGGCCTGGAACTGCGCGAAGGAGGACTCGAGCAGCGCGCGGGCGGTGTCGCGGCCCACCTGAGACACCAGGTTGATCGCCATGTTGTAGGACGGGCGGAACGACGAACGCAGCGGGTAGGTGCGGGTCGAGGCCAGCCCGGCCACCCGCGCCGGGTCGATCTCGGGGCTCCACTGCACCACCGCGTGACCCTCGATGTCGATGCCGCGCCGGCCGGCCCGCCCGGTCAGCTGGGTGTACTCCCCCGGCGTCAGGTCGGCGTGGGTCTCGCCGTTGAACTTCACCAGCCGCTCCAGCAGCACCGACCGGGCCGGCATGTTGATGCCCAGCGCGAGCGTCTCGGTGGCGAAGACCACCCGCACCAGGCCGCGGACGAACAGCTCCTCCACGACCTCCTTAAACGCCGGGATCATGCCCGCGTGGTGCGCGGCGATGCCCCGCTGCAGGCCGTCGGAGAACTCCCAGTACCCCAGCACGTCCAGGTCCTCGGCGGCCAGGTTGGCCGTCCGGTTCTCCACCAGCAGCCGGATGTCCTCGCGCTCGTCATCGGTGGTCAGCCGGAGGTTGGCCGCCACGCACTGCCGCACGGCGGCGTCGCAACCGGCCCGGCTGAAGATGAAGGTGATGGCCGGCAGCAGCCCCTCCCGGTCGAGCCGGCTGATCACCTCCGGACGCGACGGCGGGCGCCAGCGCAGGCCCGGCCCGCCGCGGTAGCGGCCCCGGTGGGTCAGCTCGGTGGTGCGCATCCGCTCCCGGACGTGGCGCAGCAGCGTCGGATCGACCCTGACCCCGCTGTGCCCGCCGGCGTGCCTGTCATCGTGCCCGCCGGCGTCCTGCGGCAGCTCGGTGTCCTCGGCGAACAGGTCGAACATCCGGTTGCCCACCAGCATGTGCTGCCACAGCGGCACCGGCCGCTCCTCGTGGACGATCACCCGGGTGTCGCCGCGGACCTCGACCAGCCAGTCGCCGAACTCCTCGGCGTTGGAGACCGTCGCCGACAGCGACACCAGCCGCACCGAGTCGGGCAGGTGGATGATCACCTCTTCCCAGACCGCGCCGCGGAACCGGTCGCCGAGGTAATGCACCTCGTCCATCACCACGAACCCGAGGTTGGTGAGGGCGTCGCTGCCGACGTAGAGCATGTTGCGCAGCACCTCGGTGGTCATCACCACGATCGGCGCGTGCGGGTTGATCGCGTTGTCGCCGGTCAGCAGGCCGACGTTGGCGGGGCCGTAACGCTGCAGCAGGTCGTTGTACTTCTGGTTGGACAGCGCCTTGATCGGCGTGGTGTAGAAGCATTTCTGGCCGACGGCCAGGGCCAGGTAGATGGCGAACTCGCCGACCACCGTCTTGCCGGCGCCGGTCGGCGCGCAGACCAGCACGCCGTACCCCTCCTCCAGCGCCTGGCATGCCTGGATCTGAAAGTCGTCGAGGTCGAAGCTGTAGCCGCCCTGGAACTCGAACACCCTCGGAAACTTCGTCCGCTGACGGGACTGGGCGTACCGCTGCGCCGGCGAGGACATGGTTCCAGCGTACGGGCGCCTTCCGCGCGACTTCTGCCGTTTGTCAGCGACGGTTGCCAGCCGCTCTGGCTCAGTCGGCCAGTTCGGCCGCCCCGTCGCAGCGGAGCAGGATGGTGGCGGCGTCGGCGCTGGGCAGCAGCACCACCAGCGTCGCCCAGCCGGGTTCGGCCGCGCTGAGCGTGGCGCGGCGGTCAGCCGCTGCCCGTCGGCGGCGGGCAGCGGCCGGATCGGGTGCCGGCCGGCTCACCTGTCGCCGCCGGGGCTGGGTGGGTCCGCTACCGGGTAAGGCCTCATGCGTCGAACCTTAATCGAACACAGGTTCGAATGCATCACGCCACGCCTGCGGGTCAGGCAACATCCGGCGAGAACATCAGGCGGCGGCCCGCGCGCCGCCCTCGCCGGCCAGATCCGCGCCGGTGCCCCGGTCGCGCAGCAGCCCGTCGCCGAGTGCCAGCAGCAGCGCCAGCACCAGGAACAGCACCGCCACCAGCAGCCCGCGCTGCAGGGCGTGGTGGTAGTCGCCGTTGCTGGCCGCCAGCTGGGCGTAGAACACCGACCCGACCGCCGCGATGCCGATCGAGGCGCCGATCCGCTGCCCCACCTGGATCAGGCCACCGGCCGTGCCGCCCTGGTCGACCGGCACCTCGGACAGCGTCAGCGTCTGGTTCGGCGAGATGACCATGCCGGAGCCGACGCCACCCACCAGCAGCGGGGCGATCAGCGCCCAGCCGATGATGGAGACAGGCGCCTCGCGAACCACCAGGATCACCCCCAGGTAGCCGATGACCACCAACCCCAGGCCGGTGGTCACCAGCCCGCGGCCGAACCGGTGCACCACCCGGCCGGACAGTCCGGCGGCCAGCCCCGAGCCGATCGCGAACGGCAGCGAGACCACACCGGCCAGCAGCGCCGAATAGCCCAGGCCGAACTGCAACAGCAGGGTCAGGACGAAGAACAGCGAGGTGAAGCCGGCGAAGTAGACCGTGATCATCGAGCTGCCGAAGGTGAAGGACCGGCGGCGGAACAGCGTCAGGTCGATCAGGGGGTCGCGGCCCCGGTCGCGGTAACGCATCTCCCAGGCCAGGAAGCCGGCCAGCAGCAGCGCCGCCAGCGGCACCAGCAGCCACTTGGCGCTGCCCTTCCACTGCTGCTCCTGCACGAAGGGCAGCAGCAGCGCCACCACGCCGGCCCCGAGCAGCAGCACCCCGACCGGGTCCAGATCCTGACGCCGCTCGCGCTGCTCGGCCGAGGCTCGCGGCAGCAGCCGCATCGCGAACGGCACCAGCAGCAGGCCGATGGGCAGGTTCACGAAGAACACGTACCGCCAGCCGTGCGTCTCACCGAAGATCTGGATCAGCAGGCCGCCGATCACCGGCCCCATCGCGGTCGAGATGCCGACCATGGCGCCGAACAGGCCGAAGGCCTTGCCCCGCTCGCGGCCGCGGAACAGCTGCTGGATGAGCGCGCTGATCTGGGGCGTCAGCAGTCCCGCGGCCAGCCCCTGGCTCAACCGCGCGATCACCAGCCAGGTCGGGTTCGGCGCCGCCCCGCAGAGCACGCTGGCGAACGTGAATGCCAGCATGCCGAAGAGGAACAACCGCCGCCGGCCGCGGGCATCGCCCAGCCGGCCGGCCGGCACCAGCAGCAACCCGAAGGTCAGCGAGTAGCCGGACAGCACCCACTGCAGGGCCTCGCCGGAGGCGTCCAGGCCCACGTTGATCGAGTGCAGCGCGACGTTGACGATCGAGACGTCCAGCAGCACCATGAACCCGCCGGCCAGGCAGACCGCCAACGCCTTCCAGCGGTTGGGGTCCGGGACGAAATCGTCGGCTTCGCTCAGGGCAGCTCGCTCCATCCCGGATCAGCGGCCCGGGCAGTGCCGGGCAGCTTCTCGGGCAGCGGGTCCACCGGGGAGGCGACATCGTCGGGCAGCTGCTCGGCCTCCGCCTCAGCCTCGCGCCGGGCCAGCCGCCGGTCGTGCAGGAAGCACCACAGCACGGCAAGCTCGAAGAGCAGGCACATCGGCACCGCCATCGCGATCATGGTGAACGGGTCGGCCGACGGGGTCGCGACGCCGGCGAACAGGAAGATCAGGAAGATCCCGAGCCGCTGGCCGCGCTTGAGCAGCGAGAACGGCAGCACCCGCACGGCGTTGAGCATCACGATCAGCAGCGGCAGCTCGAACGAGGCCCCGAACACGGTCAGCATCAGAATCACGAACGAGATGTAGTAATTGACGTCCAGGCCGGCCTGGGTACCGCTGCCGGCCTGGGTGATCAGCACGTTCAGGCCCTTGTACAGCGTCAGGTAGGCCAGCGTCATGCCCAGGGCGAACAGCACCGTGGAGATCGCGACGAAGGCGACCGTCCAGCGTTTCTCGTGCCTGCGCAGGCCGGGGGTGACGAAGGCCCACAGCTGGTAGAGCCACAGCGGCGCGGTGAGGATGGCGCCGGCCACCACCGAGACCTTGAGCCGGATGGTGAAGCCGTCCAGCGGCGCCCGGAACAGCAGCTTGCACTGCTCCTCGCTCTGGTTGAGGGCGCCGAGGCGGTGCTCGAAGGGGATGTTGCAGTACGGCTGCTTCAGCAGCGCCAGCAGCGGGTTGTAGATCAGCCAGCCGACGACCGCGCCCAGGGCCACGATCAGCATCACGATGATCAACCGCCTGCGCAGCTCGCGCAGGTGGTCCAGGACCGACATCCGGCCTTCGGGATTGGCCTTCGCCGAGCGCCTGAGCGACCGGGTCATCGCAACCTGTCCGCCGAGGCCTGCAGTTCGGCGCCCAGCCGGGTCAGCTCGGCCATCAGCTGCTCGAGCCTGGCGCGTTCGGCTTCCAGCCGACGGGACTTCCAGCTGATCTCATAGCCGGCGAAACCGAGCATGACCACGGCGAACAGGACGGCGAACGTCCACGCCCCGGCAACGATCCAACCCTGCATGATTGGGCAGCTTACTGTCCGCGGTAGGCGGCCAGCGCCTGCGTGGCCGAGGCCTCGACGTCACGGGCCAGCCAGTCCGGCGCCAGCACGGTGACCGCGCCCCCGGAACGCCGGACCAGCGCCGCCACCCAGGCCGGATTCGCCACCCGCAGCGTCACCCGCTGTGCCTCCTGCAGCGCCGCGTCGGCCGGGGTCACCGTCTCGCACGGGTAGTAGTCGCTGACCCACTCCCAGCCGGGTCCCAGCCGCAGCTCGACCAGCAGGTGCTCCGGCGCCGGCCGGTAGACCCCGGCGCTGACGTCGGTCAGGGTCACGTTGGCGGGCACGTTGGCCGGTTCGTCCAGCAGCGTCGCGTCCTCGATCCGGTCCACCCGGAAGATCCGCATGCTCTCGGCCCGGCGGCACCACGCTTCCAGGTAGCCGATCTCCTCGGCGATGAAGACCCGGACCGGGTCGATGACCCGGCGGGTCGTCTCGTCCCGGTTGGCGGAGTAGTAGTCGAGTTCGACGGCGCGCTTCTGCTCGACCGCCTGCCGGGCCAGGTTCAGCCAGCGATCCCGGCCGGCCAGCCTGATGTCCACCGCGTCGGCGTCCAGGTGCTGACCGGCGGCCGCCTCGATCTTGGTCAGGGCCCGCTCGGCAGCGCCGCCCTGGGTGGCGCCCGGGACGTCGGTCAGGGTGCGCAGGGCCACCGCCAGCGTCATCGCCTCGGTCGCGGTCAGCTTCAGCGGCCGGCTCAACCCGCCGTCGTAGGTGACCGACACCGTGTCACCGTCGAACATCAGGTCGATCAGGTCCTCGGGCCCGGAGCTGCGCCCGCACAGCCACAGCATCTCCAGCTCCTTGCGCAGCTGGTCCTCACCGATCCCGAACGCGCCGGCGGTCTCGCTGATCGAGGCCACCCCCTGGGACAGGATGTAGGGCACCAGGGCCAGCAGCCGGGACACCTTGTCTCCGGTGTCGGTCACCGGCCACCTCCTGCCAGCGCCGCGCCACCGGCCACCACCGCGGGCTCGTCCCGGGCCTCGGGCCGGACGCTCGGCGGGCCGCCGGTGACGCCCTCGAGCAAGGCGATCACAGCGGTCACCAGCTCCGGCGGCTCGAGCGCGACGGCATCGGCGCCGGCGCCGGCCACCAGCCCGGCAAGCCGGTCCAGGTCGCGGTAGTCCAGCGTGAGCACGTCTCCCGCGGGGGTGCTGTCCACCTGCCGGGCCTGCCGCCGCAGCTGCCCGCCCCGGCCGGGCGCCACCCGGACCCGGGCCAGCTGGTCGGGCTGGTGGTTGTCGCCCCGGACCAGCTCGAGCATGTCCAGATCCTCCGGACGGCTGGTCTCGGCGACGGCGGTCAGCGTCCTGACCTCACCGACGATGCGATCGAGCCGGAAGCTGCGCACGTCGCCGCGCCCCCGGTCATAGCCGACCACGTACCACCGGCCACGCCAGGACAGCACCCCCCACGGCTCGACGGTCCGCTTCTGGGGCGCGGGCGAGGACTGCTTACGGTGGGCGAACTGCACCACCCGGCGCTCGGACACCGCCGCGACCAGGTCCGGCAGGGCCGGCTCGTTGCCCGGCAGCGGCGGCAGCGCGTCCGCGCCCGGCGGCTCCTCTATCTCGATCCCGGCGGCCCGCAGCTTGATCAGGGCGGTCCGGGCCTCGGTGGCCAGCGACGCGGTGCTCCATAGCCGGCCGGCCAGCCCGACGGCGGCCGCCTCGTCGGCGGTGAACTCGATCGGCGGCAGCTCGAAGTCCTGCCTGGCGATCCGGTAACCGTCCTCGGTGTCGAAGATGGAGTTGCGGCCGGTCTCCAGCGGGATCCCGAGCTCACGCAGCTCGGCCTTGTCCCGCTCGAAGCTGCGCTTGAACGCCTCGTCGGGGTTGGTGGAGTCCTCGGACACCTCATAGCCCTCGACGGTGTCGCGGATCCGGTCCGCGGTGATGTACTGCCGGGTCGAGAGCAGGCACAACACCAGTGAGACCAGTCGTTGCTGCCGACGCGCCGCCATGTCCGACAACGGTAGGCGACGGCCGCGCCCGTGCGGCGCGCCACCCCGAGCGGACTGCCGGGTTCGTCGAGCCTGGGCGTTCACATCGAGGCAATCAGCTTCTCGACCCGATCATCGACCGCTCGGAACGGGTCCTTGCACAGCACCGTCCGCTGCGCCTGGTCGTTCAATTTGAGGTGGACCCAGTCCACCGTGAAATCGCGCCGGGTCTCCTGGGCACGCTTGATGAACTCCCCGCGCAGCTTGGCCCGGGTGGTCTGGGGCGGCACGCTCTTGGCCTCGAACACCGCCAGGTCGGTGGTCGTCCTGGTGACCGCGCCGCGGTTGGCCAGCAGGTAGTACAGGCCCCGGTCACGCCGGATGTCGTGATAGGTGAGATCGAGCTGGGCGATCCGCGGCGAGGACAGCGGCAGGTCATAGCGGTGCCGGTAGCGCTCCAGCAGCTGGTACTTGGTGGCCCAGTCGATCTCGCGGTCGATCAGGCTCAGGTCACCGGACTCGACCGCTTTCAGGGTGCGGCCCCACAGGTCGAGCACCTGCTCGGTGACCGGGTCCGAGCCGGTGGCGTCGACGAAGGTCCGGGCCTTCTCGAAGTACTCCCGCTGGATCTCGCTGGCGCTGGCCTGCCGGCCGTTGGCCAGCTTGACCTGCCGGCTGCCGGTCAGGTCGTGGCTGATCTCGCGGATCGCCCGGATCGGGTTCTCCAGGGTCAGGTCCTTGAAGGTGATCCCCTGCTCCATCATCCGCAGCACCAGGTCGGCGCTGCCCACCTTGAGCAGGGTGGTGGACTCGTTCATGTTGGAGTCACCGACGATGACGTGCAGCCGCCGGTAGCGCTCGGCGTCGGCGTGCGGCTCGTCGCGGGTGTTGATGATCGGCCTGGACCGGGTGGTGGCCGAGGAGACGCCCTCCCAGATGTGCTCGGCCCGCTGGCTGAGGCAGTACACCGCCCCCCGGGGCGTCTGCAGCACCTTTCCGGCGCCGCAGATCAGCTGCCGGGTGACCAGGAACGGGATCAGCACGTCGGCCATCCGGCTGAACTCACCGTGCCGGGCCACCAGGAAGTTCTCGTGGCAGCCGTAGGAGTTGCCGGCCGAGTCGGTGTTGTTCTTGAACAGGTAGATGTCGCCGGCGATGCCCTCGTCGTTGAGCCGCTTCTCGGCGTCGATCAGCAGGCCCTCCAGGATCCGCTCACCGGCCTTGTCGTGGGTGACCAGGCTGAGCAGCGAGTCGCATTCGGGGGTGGCGTACTCAGGGTGGCTGCCCACGTCGAGGTAGAGCCGGGCGCCGTTGCGCAGGAAGACGTTGGAGGACCTGCCCCAGCTCACCACCCGCCGGAACAGGTACCGGGCCACCTCGTCAGGACTGAGCCGGCGTTGACCTTCGAAGGTGCAGGTCACACCGTATTCGTTCTCGATACCGAAGATACGTCGCTGCACGAGCCCAGCCTAGTCAGCGAACGGGTGAGATGCGCGCCTTGTGCTTGCGTCATCGCACATCCTTTTCGGCCGCCGCTACAAGCGCAACCGGAGCACCGGGCGGCCCTGGCCGTCGGACACCTCGATCCGGCTGATGCTCTGGCGCGGCCACGGGCTGGTCCTGGTGATCTGGACGTCCTCGTCCGGCTGCGGCGCCCAGCTGCCGAGATCGACCATCTCACCGCCCCGGTTGAAGATCACCATCCGGTAGGTGGTGTACGTCCGGCGCGGGTAGTGGCCGCTGCCGTCGGAGTAGCCGCAGACCAGCTTGACCCGGGTGCCCGAGCCGGATCCGGTCAGCTGCACGGTGGCGTGCACCCCGGCGGCGTTCGGCCCGACCGGTTGCATCACCAGGGTCTGCGGCCGGTGCGTGTGTTGCCAGCCCAGCACCCCGGCGGTGGCCAGCAGGGCCAGCAGGCAGGCCGCCGCGGCCACGAGTGAGCCGATCCGCCAGGCCCGTCGCCGCCGGCTGACCGTGACCTGGCGCAGCAGTCTGGGCAGCAGCGTGTCCGGCGGCGGTTCCGGGAACCAGGCCGAGAAGTCGGCACGGCTCAGCACCTGCGGCAGGCCACCGAGCTCGGCGATCCGGTCACTGCAGATCGGGCACCGCGTCAGGTGCCGTTCGAAGGCCTGGCGCCGCTCGGCGTCCAGCGCGCCCAGCAGGTAGGCGGCGTCGTCGAACTCGAAGCGGGCATGTTCGGCATCGATGCCACCAGAACCCGGGCGGTCGTGCTCGTCCGGGCCGGTCATGGCAGGGCTCCGATCTCGTTCAGCGCCAGCTTGAGGGCTCGCAGCGCGTAATGCGAGCGAGACTTCACGGTCCCCTCCGCGATCTGGAGATGGTAGGCGGCCTCGCGCACGCTCGATCGCCGGTAGAACAGCTCGACCAGGACGGCCCGGTGCTCGGGGCTCAGCCGCAGCAGCGCGTCGGCGATCAGGCGGGATTCGATGAGGGCGTCGGTGTGGTCGGCGACCGGGGACTCGGGAACGGCCGACACCAGCTTTTCCGGGCGCACGCTGCGTGAGCGCCATTCGTCGATCACGATGCGGCGGGCCACCGTGTACAGCCAGCCGCGGGCCGCACCGGTCTGCTCGGCCGTGAAGGCCGGGCTGTCGGGGTGGCGCCAGGCTCGCAGCAGGGTCTCCTGCACCACGTCTTCGGCGGCCTGGCGGTCGCCGCCGGTCAGCCGCACCGCGAAGGCCCACAGCGCCGCCGCGTGCTCGTCATGCAGAGCCTGCATGAACTCACGCTCATCGACCGCGCTGCGATCGGCTGGCATCCGGGCTCTCTCTCCTGACGGTCGGTGTGGCGGCGGTCGGTCAGCGTAAAAGCCACCCGGAATACATACGGCCGAGCTGCCCGGGCGGTTCAATTCTGCTCCAGCTGAACCGATCGAGCGCCGAATCCGTTGGCATTACTTGAGCGAGCAATAACAGTGACGAGCACAGGACTTGGAGTCGGTTGATGAGCAAAGAGCACAACGACGAGCACTCGCCGGCCACGGGTGTCAGCCGCCGCAGCGTGCTGGCGGTCGGCGCCGTGGGGATACCCGGGATCGCCCTGATCGGCTGCTCGCAGGCGAAGTCGCCCACCAGCGAGCCGACCGTGGCGACCAGCGCACCCGCTGGCACCGGCTCCAGCGCGGCCACCGGGTCCACCAGCGCCGCCGCCCCCAGCTCCAGCGCGGCCGCCTCGGGCAAGTCGCTGGCCAAGCTGTCCGACATCAAGGTCGGCGAGGCCATCTCGGCCCGCGGCCCGGACGGCGGGGACATCATCATCACCCGGCCGACCGACACCACGGTTGCCGCGTACAGCGCGATCTGCACCCATGAGGGCTGCACGGTGATACCGGCCGGCAAGGAGCTGGACTGCCCGTGCCACGGCTCGCTCTTCGACCTCAAGGGCGCGGTGCTGCGGGGCCCGGCCCGGGCGCCGTTGGATTCGGTGAAGGTCAGCCTGTCCGGCGACGACGTGGTGGCCGGCTGAGTCTCGCCGGCGGGCGTCCAGCGCCAGCCCTCAGGCGTCCGCACCAGTTCTCAGGCGTCGCGCACCAGGTAGATGATCTTGCCCCGCTCGTCGGCCTCAAGGTGGTCGCGGCTGGGTCAGGACTCGTCCGGGCCGGCCGGCGTCGGCGGGGTGTCGGCTCCGGTGGCCTCGTCAGCGGTGCCCAGGCCCCCGGTGCCAGTGCTCGTGCCCTCAGCGGCCCCGCCGCCCTCGACAGGACCGGTGGACTCGACCAGCGTGCCGTCCGCCGCGGTGACCTGGGACCGCGGCTCGGCCGCGACGGAGCCGTTGGCCGGCAGCAGGCTGCTCAACGCGGGGCCGACGATGCGCCGGAACTTGCGGTTGCCCCGGTTGCGATCCAGCACCGCCACCTCGAGGCTCTCAGCCACCAGCACCCGGCCCGCGCCGCCCTCGCCGCCGACCGAACCCAGCGCCTGGACCGCGACCGACACCGCTTCGGCCAGCGGCAGGTTGGCGCGGTAGGACTTCTTGAGCGCGCCGGCGACCGTGTCGGCCTGGCCGCCCATCACCAGAAAGTCCGGCTCGTCGACGATGGTGCCGTCATAGGACAGCCGGTAGAGCTGGTCCTCCCCCGCCACCGGGCCCACCTCGGCCACGCACAGCTCGACCTCGTAGGGCTTCTGCTGCTCGGTGAAGATCGAGCCGAGGGTCTGGGCGTAGGCGTTGGCCAGCGCCCGGGCGGTGACGTCCCGGCGGTCGTAGGAGTAGCCGCGCAGGTCGGCCAGCCGGATGCCGGCCACCCGCAGGTTCTCGAACTCGTTGTACTTGCCGACCGCGGCGAAACCGATCCGGTCATAGATCTCAGACACCTTGTGCAGCGCCGAGCTGGTGTTCTCGGCGACGAACAGCACGCCGTCGGCGTAGGTCAGCACCACCACGCTGCGGCCGCGAGCGATCCCCTTGCGGGCGTACTCGGACCGGTCGCGCATGATCTGCTCGGCCGAGGCGTAGAACGGCATCGACATGAGATGTTTCTCCGGTTCCTAGGTTCGACAGCCGGCGGCTGGCCGTTGATGACGGAGTCGTGCGGTGGCTCAGGAGCCGGGCGCGGTCGCGCGACGTTCCAGCAGCGCCCGCACCACGGCGTCCAGGCTGCTCTCGGCCACCCGGCGGGTGCCGTCGGCGGTGGCCGCGTAGACGACGGGGTAGATCCGCCTGGTCAGGTCCGGGCCACCGGTTGCCGAGTCGTCGTCGGCCGCGTCGTAGAGGGCCTCGACCACGACCGCGACCGCCTCCTCCTCGCTCAACCCCGGGCGCCAGAGCTTCTTCAGCGCGCCCTTGGCGAACACCGAGCCGGAGCCCACCGAGTGGTAGTACTGCTCCGGGTAGCGCCCGCCGGTGACGTCGTAGCTGTAGATCCGCCCGGCGGTGGCCGAACCCTGGACGGCCGCGCTGTCGACGTCATAGCCGGCGAACAGCGGCACCACGGCCAGACCCTGCATGGCCGCGCCCAGGTTGCCCCGGATCATCGTCGCGAGCCGGTTGGCCTTGCCGTCGAGGGTGAGCGCGGTGCCCTCGATCTTCTCGTAATGCTCGAGCTCGACCTGGAAGAGCCGGACCAGCTCGATCGCGATGCCGGCGGTGCCGGCGATGCCGACCAGGGAGTGCTCATCGGCGGCGAAGACCTTCTCGATGTCGCGCTGGGCGATCAGGTTGCCCATGGTGGCGCGCCGGTCACCGGCCATGATCACGCCGCCGTTGAAGGTCGCGGCCACGATCGTCGTGGCGTGCACCGCCCCCGCGACGTGCCCGGCCGGCCCGTTCACGGCGTGCGCGCGGTGGCCGGGCAGCAGCTCGGCGGCGGCTGCCGACATGAATTCGACGAAGGACGACGAGCCGGGAGCCGTCGCGTACCGCAGTAGTCCATGAGCCTTGTCGCCGTGACCGCTCACTGGCCGCCCTTTTGGACGAAACTCCGGACGAAGTCCTCAGGGTTGGTCTCGAGCACCTCGTCGATGTCGTCCAGGATCGCGTCGACGTCGTCGCTGAGCTTCTCGTGACGCTCGGCGATATCGGTGCTGGTGTCCTCGGCTACCTCGTCGACATCCGCGCGCTGCTTGGCGGGACGGGACTGCCCACCTTCGTGACTGGCCATGATTACCTCCGCAGACCCGCCAGGCGGCGAGTACTCCTCGACACTAGTAGTTCAGGCTGCGCGGTTGCCGCGTGGATCGGCAATTAGCTGTGAATGTTGGCATAGCGAAAGTCAGCGGCCCAGCAATTCCTGCACCAGTGACTGCGCGGTCGGGCACCGGTCCAGCAAATCCTGCACGTGCGCCTTGGACCCGCGCAGCGGTTCCAGGGTGGGCACCCGGACCAGCGACTGCTGCCCGACGTCGAAGATCACCGAGTCCCAGGACGCCGCGGCCACCGCGTCGGGGTACCTGCGCAGGCATTCGCCGCGGAAGTAGGCCCGGGTGTCGGTCGGCGGCTCGTTCATCGCGGTGACGGCCTGGTGCGGGTCGATGAGGGTGCGCATCGAGCCCCGCTGGACGAGCCGGTGGAACAGGCCCTTGCCGGGCCGGATGTCGGCGTACTGCAGGTCGATGGCGTGCAGCCGGGGCGAGGACCAGTCCAGGCCGTCCCGGTCGGCGAAGCCGCGCAGCAACCGCAGCTTGGCCACCCAGTCCAGCTCGCCGGCCAGCAGCATCGGGTCCTCGGCCAGCCGGGTCAGCACCGACTCCCACTCGGTGAGGACCTGCGCGGTCTGCGGGTCGACGTCGCTGCCGTAACGGTCATCGACGTACTTGCGGGCCCGCTCCAGGTACTCCACCTGCAGTTGCAGCGCGGTCACCGTCCGGCCGTCCTGCAGCCGCATGGCGTGCCGCAGCGACGGGTCGTGGCTGACCGCCCGCAGCTCTCGCACCGGTTCGACGATCCTGAGGTCATCGCCGAGCCAGTGGTCCTCGATCATCGCCAGCACCAGCGACGTGGTGCCGACCTTGAGAAAGGTGGACAGCTCGGCGAGGTTGGCGTCGCCCAGGATCACGTGCAGCCGCCGGTACTTCTCCGCGTCGGCGTGTGGCTCGTCCCGGGTGTTGATGATCGGTCGCTTCAGGGTGGTCTCCAGCCCCACCTCGACCTCGAAGAAGTCGGCCCGCTGGCTGATCTGGAACTCGTGGTGGTGGCCGTCCTGGCCGATGCCGACCCGGCCGGCGCCGCAGACGACCTGCCGGGTCACGAAGAACGGGGTGAGCTGGCTGACGATGGCGGCGAACGGGGTCTGCCGGCTCATCAGGTAGTTCTCGTGCGCGCCGTAGGAGACGCCTTTGTTGTCGGTGTTGTTCTTGTAGAGCGTGATGGTGGTGCCGCTGAGCCGTTCGACCTGCCGGGCCGCCGCGGTCATCACCAGCTCGCCGGCCTTGTCGAAGCGGACGACGTCCAGCGGTGAGGTGACCTCCGGCGTCGAGTACTCCGGGTGGGCGTGGTCGACATAGAGCCGGGCGCCGTTGGGCAGCACCACGTTGGCCAGGCCGGCGTCCTCCTCGTCGTCGAGGAACTGCTCGGCGACGTTGTTCGGGCCGGACAGGTCGAAGCCCCGGGCGTCGCGCAGCGGGGACTCCTCCTCGAAGTCCCAGCCCGGGCGCCGGCGGCGGCCGCCGGGCAGCAGCGAGGCGTAGCCGTTGACGACCTGGGCCGAGAGCAGCATCGCGTTGGCGTTGGGGTTGGCCGGCAGGCTGATCCCGTACTCGACCTCGGTGCCCATCACCCGGATGACACTCACTCGATCTCCCTGCTCTTCGCGCAAGCGCTCATCGCTGGACTCGCTCCGCTCCTCGCTCGCTGGCGCTCGCTGCGATGCTCACTCGATCTCCCTGCTCTTCGCGCAAGCGCTCATCGCTTGACTGGCTCGCTGCGATGCTCACTCATGAGAGCAAGGCTACGTGCTCGGCTCGCCGGGCGGGGTCGGGCTGTTGCTCGCCGGCGCGCTGCGGCGCTGCCGTTCGGCCAGCACGAACTCGTCCGTGCGGGTGTCGTAAGAACGAAAGCGAGGCAGGGCCGCGGCCGCGGCGCCGACTCCCAGAACGCACAACATGCCCCCGCTGGCGATGGCGAACCGCACGCCGCCGACCGCCATGAACCCGGCCCGGGCATTGCCCAGCGTGGGGCCGATCGAGTAGGACAGCAGCTCGATGCCGGCCAGTCGGCCGCGCAACTCGTCCGGAATGGTCTGGTCCCAGATCATCGCGCGGAAGGTGCCCGACACCATGTCGGCGGCGCCGGCGCAGGCCAGGAACACCAGCACCAGGCCGAGGTTGGGCATCAGGCCGGCCAGCCCGATCGCCGCGCCCCAGCACAGCGCGGCCACGATGATCGCGAGCCCGTGCCGGTGCACCCGGCGGACCCAGCCCGAGACCAGACCGGCCAGCAACGCGCCCACCGAGTCCGCGGCGTACAGCAGCCCGACCGCGTGCGGGGCGCCCAGCTCGGCGGCGAAGAACGGGAACAGCGCCATCGGCATCGCCATCGTCATGGCGATGGTGTCGATCAGGTAGGTGCCCAGCAGGTCCTTGCGCCCGATCGCGTACCTGACCCCCTCGCCGACGCTGGCCAGCGTGGCCCGGATTCCGGGAACCACCGTGCTGAGCGTGCGGGGCAGCGGGGTCAGCCGCAGGAAGACCAGCAGGGACAGCGCGAAGCTGGCCACGTCGACGGTGTAGGCGAGGCTGATGCTGGTGCTGGCCAGCACCCCGCCGAGCATGGTGCCGGCGATGCCGGCCACCCCCCAGGCCTGGTTGTTGACCATGCTGGCCGACGGGATCTCGGCGTGCGGCACGTACCGGGGCAGCATCGCGTCCAGGCTGGGCCGCTGCAGGGAGCTGGCCGAGACCGCGCCGGCGGCCATCAGGTAGATCACCCACAGCTTCGGCTGCGGCAACAACGAGTTGAGCAGCAGCACCAGCGTGCAGGCCAGCGCGCCCAATTCGGAGACCAGCACCACCTTGCGCCGGTCGAACCGGTCCGCGATCGCCCCGCCGAGCAGGCCGACCGCGACGATCGGGACGAACTCGACCGCGCCCACCAGGCCGACAGCCACCGTCGAGTCGGTGAGCCGCATGATCTGGATCGGCACCGCGATCATGGTGAAGTACGTGCCGAAGACGGAGATGCTGGCGGCGATGGTGCGCAGCCTGAAGTCCCGGTGACGCCGCAGCGGCCCCAGGTCGATGACCTGGGACCGCAGCCGCTGCCGCCATCCGCTCACCCGGGAATCATCGCGGGTGCCTCAACTCGATATCGCTACAGGTACTGCCCGGTGTTGGAGATGGTGTCGATGGCCCGCCCCGACTCACTGCCCTTGCCGCCGGAGATCAGCGTACGGATGTAGACGATCCGCTCGCCCTTCTTTCCGGAGATGCGGGCCCAGTCGTCGGGGTTGGTGGTGTTGGGCAGGTCCTCGTTCTCGCGGAACTCGTCGACGCAGGCAGCCTGCAGGTGCTGCATCCGCAGGCCGCGCTGGCCGGTGGTGAGCAGGTCCTTGATCGCCATCTTCTTGCCCCGGTCGACGATGTTCTGGATCATCGCGCCGGAGTTGAAGTCCTTGAAGTACAGGGTCTCCTTGTCGCCGTTGGCGTAGGTCACCTCGAGGAAGCGGTTGTCCTCGCTCTCGGTGTACATCCGCTCCACGGTGTGCTGGATCATCGCGTTCACGGTGGCCTCGCGCGAGCCGCCGTGCTCGGCGAGGTCCTCGTCGTGGATCGGCAGGGACGTGAGGATGTACTTGGCGAAGATGTCGCGGGCCGCCTCGGCGTCCGGACGCTCGATCTTGATCTTGACGTCCAGCCGGCCGGGTCGCAGGATGGCCGGGTCGATCATGTCCTCGCGGTTGGACGCGCCGATCACGATCACGTTCTCCAGGCCCTCGACGCCGTCGATCTCGCTCAGCAGCTGGGGCACGATGGTGTTCTCCACGTCGGAGGACACCCCCGAGCCGCGGGTCCGGAAGATCGAGTCCATCTCGTCGAAGAACACGATCACCGGGGTGCCTTCGCTGGCCTTCTCACGGGCCCGCTGGAACACCAGCCGGATGTGGCGCTCGGTCTCTCCGACGTACTTGTTCAGCAGCTCCGGGCCCTTGATGTTGAGGAAGAACGAGCGGCCCTTCTCGGTGTCGCCGCGCACCCTGGCCACCTGCTTGGCCAGCGAGTTGGCCACCGCCTTGGCGATCAGGGTCTTGCCGCAGCCGGGCGGGCCGTAGAGCAGGATGCCCTTGGGCGGGCGCAGCTGGTGCTCGCGGAACAGGTCGGCGTGCAGGAACGGCAGCTCCACGGCGTCGCGGATCTGCTCGATCTGCTTGCTGAGCCCGCCGATGTCGGTGTAGTCGATGTCGGGGACTTCCTCCAGGACGAGTTCCTCGACCTCGCTCTTGGGAATCCGCTCGTAGACGTAGGAGGACCGCGGCTCCAGCAGCAGCGAGTCGCCGACCCGCAGCGGCGAACCGCGCAGGACGTCGGCGATGTGGACGATCCGCTCCTCGTCGGTGTGCCCGATCACCAGGGCCCGGTCGCCGCCCTCGAGGATCTCCTTGAGCATCACCACCTCGCCGGCCCGCTCGTGGCCGCGTGCCTGGACGATGTTCATGGCCTCGTTGAGCATGACCTCCTGGCCGTGCTCCAGGGTGTCGATGCCGACCTCGGGAGAGACCGCGACCCGCAGCTTGCGGCCGCCGGTGAAGATGTCGACGCTGTGCTCGTCCACGGCTTCGAGGAAGACGCCGTAGCCGGACGGGGGCTGCGCGAGCCGGTCGATCTCCTCTTTGAGGGTGACCAGCTGGTCGCGGGCGTCACGCAGCGTGTCCGCCAGCCGCTCGTTGCGGTCGGTCAGCGAGGCCACCCGGGCCTGGGTCTCGACCAGCCGGTCCTCGAGCGCGCGGATCTGACGAGGAGACTCGGCGATACGGGCGCGCAGGATCTGTATCTCATACGCGAGCTCCGCCGCATCCGGCTTGCCAGAGCCTCGATCGGTGCCGAATTCTTCCGCCATCTAAGTACCCTTTCGATGGAACTGCCTGAGCAGTGAGGGCCGCTGCTCGATTTTCACCCTACACACGCAGAGTGAATCCGCGAGGCAACTACTGTGATGTGCAGGTATCAATCCAGTACGCTGCCGCCGAACCGGGCAACCTCGCGGTGGCGGAGCAGATCTCGCGCAGTTAGGACCGACGGTGGCAGAGGACGGCACGGACTCCGAAGTGCTCGAAGTGTGGATCGATCAGCAGCTGTGCACCGGTGACGGACTGTGCGTGCAGTACGCCCCGGAGGTCTTCGAGTTCGATGTCGACGGCCTGGCCTACGTCAAGGACGCGGCGGGTGAGCTCAAGCAGAGCGACGGCGCCAGGGTCGGCGTGCCGGCCAATCTGAGACTGGACGTCATCGACTCGGCCAAGGACTGCCCTGGCAACTGCATCCACGTGGCCCGGGCCGCCGACGGCGTGCTGGTGGCCGGCCCGGACGCCTGAAGCCGGACTTCTGAAGGGCGTGCTCAGGGCAGCGGCATCCGGTCCGGCCGCTGGTCGGCGTCAGGCTCCGGCGGCTCCACCACCACGCCGAACGCCACCTCGAGCTCGACCGTCTTGGCCGGCCGGCGCTGCCGGGTCGGCGCCACCACCCCGGGCGCCAGCCGCCGGGCGGTGACCAGGAAAGCGGTGTGGCCCTGCATCCGGTGATCGGGCCGGACCGCCAGGCCCACCACGTGCCAGTTGCGCACCAGGCACTCCCAGGCGTGCGGCTCGGTCCAGCCGCCCTCGTCGCGCAGCGCCTCGACCAGCCGGGAGAGCTGGGTGGTGGTGGCCACGTAACCGATCAGCACCCCTCCCGAGCGCAGCGCCGGGCCCACCGCGCTGAGCACATCCCAGGGCGCCAGCATGTCGAGGATGACCCGGTCGACCACCTCGGACGGCGGGTGCTCGCCGAGGTCGGCCAGCCGCAGGTCCCAGTTCTCGGGAGCGCCGCCGAAGAACGCGTCGACGTTGCGCCGGGCGTGCTCGAGGTGGTCGGCCCGGCGTTCGTAGGAGATCACCGTGCCGGTGGGCCCGACCGCCCGCAGCAGCGAGCAGGTCAGGGCTCCCGAGCCCGCTCCGGCCTCCAGCACCCGCGCTCCGGGGTGGATGTCGCCCTGGGCCACGATCTGGGCCGCGTCCTTGGGGTAGATCACGGCGGCGCCGCGCGGCATCGACAGGACGTAGTCGCTGAGCAGCGGGCGCAGCGCGAGGTAGCCGGTGCCGGCGGTGGAGAACACCACCGAGCCCTCCTCGACGCCGATCAGGTGGTCGTGGGAGATGGCGCCCCGATGGGTGTGGAACTGCTTGCCCGCCTCGAGCGTGACGGTGTGCAGCCGTCCCTTGGGATCGGTCAGCTGCACCCGGTCACCGACCCGGAACCGGGCTGGGTCGGTGGTCTGGTCGGCTGTCACATCGAGCACGGAAGAAGAAACCAATCTGTCAAAAGTCTAAAGTAGAGCTGGACGGTTAGCACCAGGAAGGCTAATCGGTTCAGGCAGCGATGTCAGTTCAGCGACTGCCGCTGCGGCTTGGGGCTGGGCAACCCCAGGGCCCGCGCCAGGTCGACCGCCGTGACGATCCCGCGAGCCACCCCGTCCCTGCCCACCACCAGGTACTCGGAGGCGGGGTGCGCCCGCAGGGTGTCGATGAGCGGCTCGCCGTACAGGTCCTCGGCCAGCAACATGCCGGGCTGGAGTTCCCGGGCGACCTCGGCCAGCGAGGTCCACGGCCGCCGGTCGGCCGGGATCTTGGCGATCTGGGACTCGTCCACGAGGGCCCGGCTGCGGCCCTGCCCGTCGATGACGACGATGCCGGTGGCGCCGGTCACCGCCGTCTGCCGGACCGCCTCGGAGACCGGGGTGTAGGGCGGCAGGTACAGCGAGGCCCGCAGCAGTTGACCGAGCCGCAGGCTCGCCGCGCGGGCGCTGAGCTCTGCCATCCGCAACGACTGGCTGGCGCCGAACCACAGGAACGCGACCACCGCGAACCCCATCACCGTCGAGACGACCGTGGCCATGTCAGCCGGCGAGTCGCCGCCGAGCAGCGCGTGGCCGAACACGACGGCCAGGCCCAGCAGCACGGCCACCACGCGACCGGACCAGGCGGCGATCCGCACACCGGTCAGCCGGGAGCCGCCCAGCTTCCAGATCAGCGCCTGCACCAGCCGGCCGCCGTCCAGCGGCAGGCCGGGCAGCACGTTGAACACCGCGATTATCAGGTTGCTCCAAGCCAGCAGCAGCAACAGCACCGCGACCGCCGACTGCGATGCCGGCAGCAGGCTCGTCGCCCAGCAGCCCACGGCCAGCAGTAGCGACACCAGCGGTCCGGCCGCCGCGATCGCGAACTCGTCCCGGGGCCGGCTGGCCTCGCCCTCGATCTCGGACACCCCGCCGAGCAGGAACACCACGATCCGACGCACCGGCAGGCCGATCACCTTGCTGACCACTGTGTGCCCCACCTCGTGCAGCAGCACCGAGGCCGCCAGCAGAACGGCGAACAGCAGGCTGAGGGCGTACGAGAACCCCTCCGAGGCACCCGGGATCTGCTGGCGGAGAAAGCCCGCGTAGCTGATGGTGATGAAGCCCGCCACCAGCACCCAGCTCGGCGTGACGAAAATCGGCACGCCCAGCACCGAGCCGATCCGGAGCAACCAGCCATTGGCGTTGACTCGCGGGTCAGGCGCTGACCGGGGGCTGCTCACCCGTTTGATCCTACGAGGTGAGGGTCACGACCAGGTCTATCGCGCCACGCAGGCGGCCGGCGGCCAGCCGCCGAGCCCGCAACGGTTTAGCCTGACGGCTGTGGCAGAACGTGAGCGATCCGCGGACGCGGGGTCCGAACCGGACCTGCGTGCCCGCATCCAGGCCAGGGTCGCCGAACGGCGGGCGGGCCAGGCCGCGGAGCATGGGTCTTCTGGCGCGTCCAAGCCGTCCGAGCCGTCCGAGCCGTCCGGGCCGTCCGGGATACCTGGGCCGGCAGGGGCGTCCGGAGCACCGGCAGCCGCGGTATCGGCGAACGGCCCGGCCGGAGCCGATCGGCCGGGCACCTGGGTCGGCCGGCTGACCCGCACGCTGGGATTCCTGCTCGCCGTCGCGGTCACCGTCGTGGTGTTGCGAAGCTTCGTGGTCACCTCTTATTACATCCCGTCGGGCTCTATGGAGCCGACGCTGCACGGCTGCCAGAACTGCCAACCAGACCTGGTGCTGGTCGACAAGCTGTCCTACCGGTTCAGCTCGGTGGCCCGGTCCGACGTGGTGGTCTTCGACCGGCCGCCACTGGCCCCGCCAGAGGCGCCCGAGCTCATCAAGCGGGTGATCGGCCTGCCGGGCGAGACGGTCAGCGGCCGGAACGGACGGGTGTTCATCGGCGACAAGGCGCTCGCCGAGCCCTACGTCCATCCGGCCTGCGGCGGGACCGCGGACTTCGCTGCCGTCAAGGTGCCTGAGGACCAGTACTTCGTGATGGGCGACAACCGCTGCGACTCGCTGGACTCCCGGGTCTTCGGGGTGATCGCGGGTTCGAGCATCGAGGGCCGGGCGGTCGCGGTCAGCTGGCCGGTCAAGCACCTGCGCTGGCTATGATGGGTGCTGGCAGTGAAAGCGTTGAACTGGCTGGTCACACTTCGCCGTCGAGCCGACGCGCGGAGCGGTTCGGCAATTCTGTCAGTGCCGCCACCTAGTCTTGCGGCCATGACCCAGACCGAGTTGCTGGACGCGGCCCCGGGCGAGCAGGCCTTGCTGGCACCGAGCGAGCTGACTCCGCCGGCGCCGGGCGAGCTGACCCCGGGCGAGCAGACCACGCTGGCCGGGCCGCCGACCGAGCTGACCGCGCTGCCGCCGGCCATCCTCGGCTCGCTGTCGCCGTCGCGGGCCGCCGACTTCAAGACCTGCCCGCTGCTCTACCGGTTCCGCAGCATCGACCGGCTTCCCGAGACGCCGAGCCGGGCCGCGACCCGTGGCACCGTGGTGCACGCGGTGCTGGAGCACCTGTATGACCTGCCCGCGGCCGAGCGCACCGTCGAGCAGGCCCAGGCCGACGTGGCGCCGTCCTGGCAGCAACTGCTCGAGGCCCATCCCGAGCTGGCTCAGCTGTTCGACGACGACGAGCAGGGCGCCGAGCTGGCCGCCTGGCTCGAGTCGGCCCGAGAGCTGGTGAAGAACTACTTCGCGCTGGAAGATCCGCGACGGCTCGAGCCGGCCGCTCGCGAAGAGCTGGTCGAGGTGGTGCTGGACGGCCTGCGGCTGCGCGGCTACATCGATCGGCTCGACATCTCACCGGCCGGTGACCTGCGGGTGGTGGATTACAAGACCGGTTCGATCCCCCGCGAGGCCTTCGAGGCCCGGGCGCTGTTCCAGATGAAGTTCTACGCCCTGGTGCTCTGGCGCACCCGCGGCGTGGTGCCCCGCCAGTTGCGGCTGATCTACCTCGCCGACACCGACACCCTCAGCTACCAGCCCGAGGCCGAGGAGCTGGCGCGCTTCGAGGGCACCCTGCAGGCCATCTGGAAGGCGATCGCCGCGGCGACCCTGACCGGTGACTTCAGGCCCAGCCCGTCGAAGCTGTGCGACTGGTGCAGCCACCAGCAGCTGTGCCCGGCCAAGGGCGGCACCCCGCCGCCTTTCCCGTTCGACGCGCTGGCCCAGACGATCAGCGACCGGCAGGCGGTGACCGGCCCCAGCGCCGAGGTAGGCGCAGCACCCGAGCCGCCGGTCTAGTCAGAACGTTCCGACCAGAGCGTCAGGGCCGGCGCATCGGCTTGTGACCGGTCAGAGTTCGGCGTAGTCCGAGATCAGCGCCCGCAGGTCGGCAACCGACACGGCGGCCAGGTCATCGAGCACGGTCCGGCCCGGCGCGGGGGCCAGCGGCACCTGATTCTGCACCGCGAGCACCACGCATCCCGCGGCCTCGGCCGAGGCGACACCGGCCGGCGAATCCTCGATCGCCACACACCGCGACGGCTGCACCCCGAGCCGTTGAGCCGCGGTCAGGTACGCCTCGGGGTCAGGCTTGCCCCGGGCCACCTGATCGCCGGTCACCATGGTGGCGAAGGTGCCGGCCGGCAGCTGTCCGGCCACCGACTGCGCCAGGGACTGGTACGACATGGTCACCATGGCGCACGGCACCCCGGCCGTCCGCAGCTCGCCCAGCAGCCGGCGCACCCCCGGACGCCAGACAACCTCGCGCTCGACGGCGGCCACCACCTCCGCCAGCAGCCGGTCCACGATCTCGTCCAGCGGCAGCGCGACGCCGCCGTGCTCGCGGAGGTAGGCGGCCGACACCAGCAGCGGGTTGCCTACCAGGGCAAGGGCGTGCGCGTCATCCCAGCTGCCGCCGAAGGACTCCACCAGCCGGTACTCCGCCGCGAACCAGGCCGGCTCGGTGTCGACCAGGGTCCCGTCCAGGTCCCACAGCACGGCCTGCAGGCCGCCGTCCAATGCCAAACCGCCGGTCAGGTCGTTCACTTGGCGGCGAAGTACTTGGCCTCGGGATGCGCCACGATGATCGCCGAGGTGGACTGCTCCGGCACCAGCTGGAACTCCTCGGACAGCTCGACCCCGATCCGCTCCGGCTTGAGCAGCCGGAACAACTGCTCCTGGTCCTCCAGGTTCGGGCAGGCCGGGTAGCCGAAGGAGTACCGGGAGCCGCGGTAACCCTGCTTGAAGATCTCGTCCAGTTCCTGGGAATCCTCAGCCGAGTAGCCCAGCTCCTCGCGGACCCGGCGGTGCCACAGCTCGGCCAGCGCCTCGGTCAACTGCACCGAGAGCCCGTGCACCTCCAGGTAGTCGCGGTAGTTGTTCGCCGCGAACAGCTCGTTGGCGAACTCCGAGATCCGCGCGCCCATGGTCACGACGTGAAAGGCCACCACGTCGGTCTCGCCGGACTCGCGGGAGCGGAAGAAGTCGGCCAGGCACAGCCGCCGATCCCGGCGCTGGCGCGGGAACTCGAAGGACTCGGCCTCACCGCCGTTCTCGCCGAGGATGATCAGCTTGTTGCCCTCGCTCACGCAGTGGAAGTAGCCGTAGACCACCGCCGCCTCCAGGACGCTCTCGGTCTGGAAGCGCTCCAGCCAGTACCGCAGCCGGGGCCGGCCCTCGGTCTCGACCAGCTCCTCATAGCTCGGGCCCTTGCCGCCGCGGCCGCCCTTGAGGCCCCACTGGCCCATGAAGGTGGCACGCTCGTCCAGCAGGGAGGCGTACTCGGCCAGCGCGATGCCCTTGACCACCCGCGAGCCGAAGAACGGCGGGGTCGGCACCGGCACGTCGGTGGCCACGTCCGAACGAGTGCCCTCCAGCGGGTCCTCGACGGCCTCCTCGGCGGCGCGCCGCTCGGCCGCGATCCGCAGCGAGCGCTCGCGGCGGGCCTTGCGCTCGGCCAGCTTGCGACTCTCCTCGTCGGAGAGCTTGGTGTCATCCGGGCCGTTCGGGTCGACGGCGACGCCGCCCCGGCGGACCGCCATCAGCGCGTCCATCAGCCGCAGGCCGTCGAAGGCGTCGCGGGCGTAGCGGACGTCGCCGGTGAAGATCTCGCTCAGGTCCTGCTCGACGTATGCCCTGGTCAGCGCGGCGCCGCCGAGCAGCACCGGGAACTTCCCGGACACCCCGCGGGAGTTCATCTCCTGCAGGTTCTCCTTCATCACCACGGTGCTCTTGACCAGCAGCCCCGACATCCCGATCGCGTCGGCGTGATGCTCCTCGGCCGCTTCCAGGATCGCGGTGATCGGCTGCTTGATCCCGATGTTGACGACGGTGTAGCCGTTGTTGGACAGGATGATGTCGACCAGGTTCTTACCGATGTCGTGCACATCGCCCTTGACGGTGGCCAGCACGATGGTGCCCTTGCCGTCGGTGTCGGCCTTCTCCATGTGCGGTTCCAGGTAGGCCACCGAGGTCTTCATCACCTCGGCGGACTGCAGCACGAACGGCAGTTGCATCTCGCCGCTGCCGAACAGCTCACCGACCGTCTTCATGCCCGACAGCAGCGTCTCGTTGATGATCTGCAGCGGGGTCTGGGTGAGCATGGCCTCGTCCAGGTCCGCCTCGAGCCCGTTGCGCTCGCCGTCGATGATCCGGCGCTGCAACCGCTCGTCCAGCGGCAGGAGGGCCAGCTCCTGCGCGCGGGAGGCGGCCGTGGACTGCGAGGAGACCCCCTCGAACAGCTGCAGGTACCGCTGCAGCGGGTCATAGGCCTCGTTCACGGTGCCGTCGTCGTTCACGCTCTCGGGGCGGCGGCGGTCATAGACCAGGTCCAGCGCCACCTCCAGCTGCTCGGCCGGGATCTTCGACATCGGCAGGATCTTGGAGGCGTGCACGATCGCCGAGTCCAGGCCGGCCTCGACGCACTCGTGCAGGAACACCGAGTTCAGCACCTGGCGGGCAGCCGGGCTCAGTCCGAAGGAGACGTTGGACAGCCCCAGCGTCGTCTGCACCTCGGGGTAGCGCCGCTTCAGCTCCCGGATCGCCTCCATCGTCTCGATGCCGTCGCGGCGGGTCTCCTCCTGGCCGGTGGCGATCGGGAAGGTCAGGCAGTCGAGCATGATGTCGCTCAGCGGGATGCCCCAGTTGCCGGTCAGGTCGTTGATCAGCCGCTCGGCGACCGCGACCTTGTGCTCCCGGGTCCGGGCCTGGCCCTCCTCGTCGATGGTGAGGGCGACCACGGCCGCGCCGTGCTCCTTGATCAGCGGCAGCATCCGGGCGTAGCGCGAGGTCGGGCCGTCGCCGTCCTCGAAGTTGACCGAGTTGACGATCGAACGGCCGCCGACCATCTCCAGGCCCGCCTCGATGACCTCCGGCTCGGTCGAGTCCAGCATCAGCGGCAGCGTCGATGCGGTGGTGAACCGGCCGGCTATCTCGCGCATGTCGGCGGCGCCGTCGCGTCCCACGTAGTCGACGTTGACGTCCAGCAGGTGCGAGCCGTCCCGGCTCTGGGAGCGGGCGATCTCCACGCACTCGGAGTAGTCGGCGTTGAGCATCGCCTCCCGGAACGCCTTGGAGCCGTTGGCGTTGGTGCGCTCGCCGATCATCAGGACCGAGGCGTCCTGGCGGAACGGCACGCTGGCGTAGAGCGAGGCCACCGACGGCTCGGACCTGGGCTGCCGCCGCGCCGGCGTGAGACCGGCCACCCGCTCGGCCACCTGCCTGATGTGCTCGGGCGTGGTGCCGCAGCAGCCGCCGACCAGGCCGGTGCCGAACTCGGTGACGAAGGAGGCCAGCGAGCTGGCGAGCTCCTCGGGAGTGAGCGGGTACCAGGCGCCGTTCGGGCCGAGCTGGGGCAGGCCGGCGTTCGGCATCACCGACAGGTTGATCTTGGCGTGCTGGGACAGGTAGCGCAGGTGCTCGCTCATCTCGGCCGGGCCGGTGGCGCAGTTCAATCCGATCAGGTCGATTCCCAGCGGCTCCAGGGCCGTCAGGGCCGCGCCGATCTCGGAGCCCAGCAGCATGGTGCCGGTGGTCTCGACGGTGACCTGGGCGATGACCGGCAACTGCCGGCCGGACGCCTCGATCGCCCGCTTGGACCCGATGATGGCGGACTTGGTCTGCAGCAGGTCCTGCGAGGTCTCGACCAGCAGGACGTCCGCGCCGCCTTCGATGAGGCCGGTGGCCTGCTCGAAGTAGGCGTCGCGCAGCTTGGTGAAGTGGACGTGGCCCAGCGTCGGCAGCTTGGTGCCCGGCCCGATCGAGCCGATCACGAAGCGCCGGCGCTCGGGCGTGGAGTGCCGGTCGGCGACCTCGCGGGCGATCCGCGCGCCGGCCAGGGCGAGCTCGTGGATCCGGTCGGCGATGTCGTACTCGGCGAGGTTGGCCCAGTTGGCGCCGAAGGTGTTGGTCTCGACCGCGTCGGCGCCGGCCTCGAAGTAGGCCTCGTGCACGCCGGCCACCACGTCGGGCCGGGTGACGTTGAGGATCTCGTTGCAGCCCTCCAGGTCCTCGAAGTCGGCAAGGCTGAGGTCCGCGGCTTGCAACATGGTGCCCATCGCGCCGTCGGCGACCAGCACTCGTTCGGTCAGGGCGGACAGAAAGGGGTCGCTCGCGGGATCCAGAGGCACGCCGACGAGTTTACCGGGCTCAAGGGGCGCCGACGTCAGCCTGCGTGCTAGGACCGGCGGTGCGTCGCGGTGCTGCCGGTCACCCAAGGTCACGGCCTGTTGCCGCTCCAGCCGCAGGCGTGGAGTCCTAAGCTGGGCAGATGACGGAATTCGAGAACTGGCCGGAACTCAAGGACCCGGTTCTCGTCGCGGCCTTCGAGGGCTGGAACGACGCCGGTGACGCCGCCACCGGCGCGATCGAGCACCTGGAGCTGACCTGGTCGGCAACCCCCTTGGCCGCGCTGGACCCGGATGACTACTACGACTTCCAGGTGAACCGCCCCACGGTCTCGCTGGTGGACGGCGTGTCGCGCCGGATCAGCTGGCCGACCACCCGGCTGTCGGTGTGCCGGCCGGCCGGCGCGGACTTCGACCTGGTGCTGGTCCGCGGCATCGAGCCCAACATGCGCTGGCGCGGCTTCTGCGAGGAGTTGCTGGAAATCATGCGCGAGCTGGGGGTGCGGACCGCGGTCACGCTGGGCGCGCTGCTGTCGGACTCCCCGCACACCCGGCCCACCCCGGTCACCGGCACCTCCTACGACACGGCCAGCGCCACCCGGTTCGGCCTGGACCGGTCCCGCTACGAAGGCCCGACCGGCATCGTCGGCGTGCTGCAGGAGGCGTGCGTGCGGGTCGGCATCCCGGCGATCTCGTTCTGGGCCGCGGTGCCGCACTACGTGGCACAGCCGCCCAATCCCAAAGCCACCATCGCCCTGCTGCACCGAGTCGAAGAGGTGCTCGACATCGCGGTGCCGCTGGGCGAGCTGCCGGCCCAGGCCGATGACTGGCAGAAGCTGGTCAACGAGATGGCCGCCGAGGACGAGGACGTGCGCGAGTACATCCGCAACCTCGAGGAGCGCGACGACGACGGTGAGATGCGCGAGGCCTCCGGCGATGCCATCGCCAAGGAGTTCGAGCGCTACCTGCGCCGGCGTGACAAGGGCGGCCCGCCGGGCTCGATGTGAACCCGGGACCTCGCAGGTCACAGACCTCGCAGGTCATAACCGGCGGGCGACTGCCCGGGCCAATACACTGCCAACTCGACCAGGCGCCCGAACACCTGAGTGACAGGCCTCTGACCGGGCGTCGAGCCGCTTGACGCAACGAGAACCGCAACGAAGGGACGCCGCCCACCGATGCTCACCTTGCGCTGGGGTTCGGCCACCGATGTCGGCCGGGTACGCACGCTGAACGAGGACAGCCTGCTGGCGGTCCCCGGCCTGTTCGTGGTGGCCGACGGCATGGGTGGGCACGCCGCGGGCGAGGTGGCCAGCCAGCTGGCGGTCGCCGAGTTCGCCCGGCTGGCCGAGCAGGCGCCGATGCGCGCCGAAGACCTGACCGAGACGGTCCGGCAAGCCAACGAGCACATCCTGTCCGCGAGCTCCGAGCGCGATGACCGGCTCGGAATGGGCACCACCCTGACCGGGGTCGGCGTGGTGGGCACTGAGCGGGGCGAGCGGCTGGCGGTGTTCAATGTCGGCGACTCGCGGGTCTACCGGCTCACCGAAGGCCGGTTCGGCCAGCTGACCGTGGACCACTCGGCGGTTCAGGAGCTCGTCGACGCCGGCCGGCTCAGCGCGCAGGCGGCCCGGTCCCATCCCCGGCGCAACGTGGTGACCCGGTCGTTGGGCTCGAACCCCGGCCCGGCGCCGGACGTCTGGCTGGTGGAACCGGTGGCCGGAGACCGGTTCCTGGTCTGCTCGGACGGCCTGACCGGCGAGCTGGAGGACCACGTCATCGCCGACCTGCTGACCACCACCCCTGACCCGCAGGCGGCGGCCGACGAGCTGGTGCGCCGGGCCCTGGCCGCCGGCGGCAACGACAACGTGACCGTGGTGGTGCTCGACGTGGTAGAGGTGCTCGACACCGAGGCGCCGCCGGCCGCGACCGCGACGATGCCGGCCGTGACCGCGCAGCCAGGGGCCACCGAGCCGGGGGCCACCGCGACGATGCCGGCCGCCGAACTCGGGCTGCCGCCGACGACGCCGATCCCTACCGCGGTGCTGCCGAGGATTCCCGGCGCGCAACGAGGCTGACCAGCACCGGAGCGGCCAGCGCGGTGTTGTCGACCACCACGTCGGCACGCCGGGACGGCTGGCAGCCGGTGAGGTAATGGCGCTGGGCGTGCAGGTAACGCGCCAGGCTGGGGTGCTCCGGGTCCGGATCGGAGCCGTCCCTGATCGCCATCCGGCGGGCTGCCTCACCGAAGCCGACCTGAAGGAAGACCGACAGGTCCCACGCGCCGGCGAGCTCGTCGCGATGCAGGAAGATCCCGTCCAGCACCAGGACCGCGCCGGCCGGGGCGTCGGCCAGCGGCGGCGCGAGCACCTGATCGGTCGCCAGGTCGTGCCCGGCCGGCCGGTACCGGCGGCTGCCGCCGGGCCCGAGCGGAGCCAGCACCTCGGCCCACAGCCGGGGGTAGTCATAGGAGTCCAACCAGAAGCCGGTCGCCGACGCGCGGCCCCGCCGGTAGCGGATCTCGCGGACGTGGTGAAAGTCATCCAGGCGTACCCGGATGACCGGCCGGCCCTGGTGGCGCAGGACGGCGGCCAGCTCGTCGGCGAAGCAGGTCTTGCCGGCCCCGTCGACGCCGTCCACGCCCACCCGGACGCAGTCGGCCGCCGCCGGCGGGACCAGCCCGGCGACCAGTTCGAGCAGCCGCTGACGTGCCGGCCAGCTCACCAGAACGCCCCGCGCCGACCGGCTACAGCTTGACGCCGAGCAGGGCGTCCACGGTGCGGGCCACCAGGTCCGGGGCCGCCGGGTCGGCCGCGCCGGCGGTCTGCTCCAGCGTCAGCCTGGCCCACCGGTCCAGCGCCGTGATCGCCCCGCCGGTGTCCAGGTCATCGGCCAGCCGGTCGCGCACCCGATCCAGCACCGGCAGGGCCGCCGGGCCGGCCGCCGCCGAGCAGGCCTGGCGCCAGGTGGCCAGCCGCCGCTCGGCGGCCGGCAGCCGGCCGCCGGTCCACTCCCGGTCGCTGCGGTAGTGCCCGTCCAGCAGCGCCAGCCGGATCGCCATCGGGTCGACGCCGGCCCCGCGCAGCTTGGAGACGAACACCAGGTTTCCCCGGGACTTGCTCATCTTCTCCCCGTCCAGCCCGATCATGCCGGCGTGCACGTAGTGCCGGGCGAACGGCCACTCGCCGGTGAGCGCCTCGGCGTGCGCGGCCGAGTGCTCGTGATGGGGGAACCGCAGGTCCGAGCCACCGCCCTGCACGTCGATGCCCATGCCCAGCCGGTTGCGGGCGATCACCGAGCACTCGACGTGCCAGCCCGGCCGGCCGGCCCCGACCGCGGTGTCCCAGAACGGCTCGCCGTCGCGGCGGCCACGCCACAGCAGCGCGTCCAGCGGGTCCTGCTTGCCGGGCCGGTCGGGGTCACCGCCGCGCTCGGCGAACAACGTGAGCATCCGCTCGCGGGAGTAGCGGGACTCGTAGCCGAAACGGCCGCTGGCCGACGTCCGGGCGTAGATGTCACCTTCTAACCGGTAGGCGTGGTCATCGGCCAGCAGCTTGGCCACCGCCTCGGCGATCTCGTCCATCGACTCCACCACGCCGACGTACTCGGTCGGCGCCAGCACCCGCAGCGCGGCCATGTCCTGGCGGTACAGCTCGGTCTCGCGCTCGGCCAGCTCTGACCAGGTCACGCCGGTCGCGGCCGCCCGCTCCAGCAGCGGGTCGTCGATGTCGGTGACGTTCTGGACGTAGTGCACCCGGTGCCCGGCGTCCAGCCATTGCCGCTGCACCAGGTCAAAGGCCAGGTAGGTCGCGGCGTGCCCCAGATGGGTCGCGTCATACGGGGTGATCCCGCACACGTAGAGCTTGGCGGTGGAGCCCGGCGCGGTGGCCCTGACCTCGTCCGCCGCGGTGTCATAGAGCCTCAGCGGCCGCGGGTCTCCCGGCAACGCCGGCACGTCGATGGTGGGCCAGGACTGCATGCCAGTACGGTAGCCGCCGCTGATTCCGATGCCATCCGCCGGGCGGTCCTGGGGTAGAACTTGGCGGTGACTACCTCCTCGCGCTACCTGGTGTCGGTGACCAGGCTGATCCAGGCCGATCGGCAATGGCTGTTCGACGTGCTCGCCGACCCGGCCCAGCACCCGTTGATCGACGGCTCCGGTTCGGTGAAGGCCGTCCGCCCGGGCGGTCCCGCCCGGCTCAGCCTGGGCGCCACCTTCTCGATGGACATGCACCTGGCGGCGGACTACCGGATCCGCAACACCGTGGTGGAGTTCGACGAGCCGGCGCTGATCGGCTGGCGGCACTTCAACGGCCACATCTGGCGGTATCGGTTCACCGAGGTGGCCGGCGGCACCGAGGTCACCGAGGAATGGGATGCCCGCGGCGCGCCGAACCGGCTGGCCCTGGTGCTGCTGCGGTTTCCGCAACGCAACCGGGCCGGCATGATCGCCACCCTGGACCGGCTGGCCGAACTGGCCGGCAGCCGCGACTAGCAACGTCAAACACAGCGGGTACGGCTAGTACGGCGGGTACGGCTAGTACGGCGGGTACGGAACTGCCGGCCAGTCGGTGGGCGGCATCGGAAACTTGCCCTTGGCCAGCAGCCGCTGCACCCGCCGCCGGGCCGCCCGAACCTCTGCCGTGGTGAGCAACCGCGACAACCGCTCGCCGAGGTCCTGCTCGAGCAGCCCGGCCAGCCGGCGCAGCACGTCGACGCCCTCGTCCGGGATCGGGTCCCCGGCCCACTGCCACAGCACGGTGCGCAGCTTGTTCTCGGTGCCGAAGCTCACCCCGTGATCCACGCCGTAGACGTGCGGCTCCGGCTCCGGCAGGTCCCCGACGACCGGCAGCAGGTGTGAGACCTTGCGGTCGGAGTTGTTGACCACCGCGTCCAGCAGCGCCATCCGCTGCAGCGCCCGGGACCGTCCGGAGTTGATCGCGTCCACGATGTCGAAGGAGTCGTCGTGGGCGATCCACAGCTGCACCATGCCGGTGCCCATCGGCCCCTCGCGCAGCACGGTCGGCGGCACCGGCTCCCAGCCGGTCGCCGCGGCCACCAGGTAGGTCGCCACCTCGCGCTCGGCCAGCGTGCCGTCCGGAAAGTCCCACAGCGGCCGCTCCCCCACGACCGGCTTGTACACGCAGGCCGCCGCCACGCCGTCGAGTTCGATGCCGCAGTACAGGGTGGCGTTGGAGGCCGTGGTGATCCGGCCCTGGATCGTGATCTCGCCTCGTTCGAGCAGCTCCAGAGCGTCCAGCACCGGCATCGCCACCGGCGGGGTGAGCTCAGTCACTCGACCCCAACCGGACTTGCCGCCGGTAGCCGTTGCTGCGCGGGCAGACGTGACCGGCCGAGTCCAGCGGCTCGTTGCACAGCGGGCACGGCGGCCGGCCGGCCGCGATCACCCGGCGGGCCCGCTCGATGAAGTCGACGGCAGCCTGGTGCGCCAGCCGCACCCGCAACGCGTCGGGACCGTCCTCGATGTCTTCGAGCAGGCTGGCCTCGGCCTCTTCGGGCGTCTCCGCCGGCGCCTGGGCCTCGACGATGATCAACCCGGATTCGGTGTCATAGGCCAGTCCCATGGCCGCCACCCGGAACTCCTCGTCGATCGGGTTCTCCAGCGGCCCGGTGTCGGGCGAGACCGCCTCGGGCACCTCGAAACCGGTGCGGGTGGCCACCTCGGTGATCAGTTGCTCCAGCCGCTCGGCCAGCACCAGCACCTGTGACTTCTCCAGCGCCACGCTGACGATTCGGCTGTCGTCGGCGGCCTGCAGGTAGAACACGCGTTCGCCGGGTTGGCCGACGGTGCCTACGACGAAGCGTCGCGGCTGATCGAAGAAAAAGAACTGACGGCTCATTGCGATCAGCCTAGACGGCTCCGGCTCCGGCACCACCTCCGACGGTCGCATCCGAGGATGCGGCCCGCCGCCTGCGGGCGCCGGCCCTCGGCTTGGGCGGCAGGAACCGGCTGAGGTCGCCGGTGGTGTCGTTCATGCTCAGCACGAACGGCCGGCCGGCGGTGTAGCGGATCGCCGACACCGAACACGGATCGACCACCAGCCGCTGGAACAGGTCCAGGTGCAGGCCCAGCGCGTCAGCCAGGATGGCCTTGATCACGTCGCCGTGGCTGCAGGCCACCCAGAGCGCGTGGTCGCCCTCGCCGGCCGCCAGTTGGGCGTCGACGCCGCGGACCGCGCGGACCGCCCGCTCAGCCATCGCGGCCATCGACTCGCCGCCGGGAAAGGTGACCCCGGACGGGTGCGCCTGCACCACCGCCCACAGCGGGTCCTTGGCCAGCGACCTGATCTCGCGGCCGGTCCAGTCGCCGTAGTCGCATTCCAGCAGCCGCCGGTCCGAGCGCTGGGGCACCGTCCGGCCGGCCGCCTGCTGCGCCCGGGTGACCGCCCGGGCGGTCTCGGCGCAGCGTTCCAGCGGGCTGGTCCGCACCGCCGCCAGCGGCAGCACCGCCAACCGGTCGGCGACCGCGGCCGCCTGTGCCTGGCCGCGCTCGTCGAGGTGCACCGCCGGCGTTCGTCCGGCCAGCACCGGACCGGTCATCGCGGTCAGGCCGTGTCGCAGGAGCAGGACAGTGGGCATGCGTCGGCCTAGGTCGCCGACACGGCGCCGCTGGCCAGCAGCCCGAGCAGCAGCACCCCGAGCGCGACCCGGTAGACGATGAACGACATGGTGGAGTGCCGGGAGACGAACTTCAGCAGCCAGGCGATCGAGGCCAGCCCGACGATGAACGAGATCACCGTGGCCACCACGGTCACCCCCATTCCGGGCGCGCCCTCCTCGCCGATCTTGCGGGCCTCGAACAGGCCGGAGGCCACCACCGCCGGCACCGACATCAGGAACGAGAACCTGGCCGCCGTCACCCGGTCCAGGCCCTGGAACAGTCCGGCGGTGATGGTCGCCCCGGACCGGGACACCCCCGGGATCAGGGCAAGGGACTGGGCCACGCCCACCACCAGGGCGTCCTTGGTGGTGATGTCCTCCTCCGTCCGGGTCTGGGTGCCGCGCCGCTCGGCGACCAGCAGCACCAGCGCCAGCACGATCAACGCGCTGGCGATCAGCCACAGATTGCGGGCCCCGGTCTCGATCTGTTTGGAGAAGATCAGGCCGAACACCCCGACCGGGATGGTGGCCAGGATCAGGTACCAGCCCATCCGGTACTCCAGCGAGCCGCGGACCCGGCTGTCGACCAGGCCACGCAGCCAGGCCACCGAGACGTGCAGCAGCTCCCGCCAGAAGAACAGCACCACCGCGGCCATCGTGCCGAGCTGGATGACGGCGGTGAAGGCGGTGAAGCCGGGTTGGTCGACGTCGGGGTTCAGCCAGGCCTGCAGGATCCGCAGGTGCCCCGTGGAGGAGATCGGCAGGAATTCGGTCAGCCCCTGCACGACGCCGTAGAACGCCGCCTGCAGGACGGACACCTCGGCGCTCATCGGGCGCCCGGGCCGCTCAGGAGCGGTCCGAGCCGGCTCACGTCGCGGCCCCTGACTCGCGCAGCGCCTCGGCGGCTGTCCGCAGGCTGGTCAACCGTTCCTCCAGGGTGGCGGCGTAGGGCATCACGTTGAGCGTGGTCACCCCGGCGGCGGCGAACTCCGCCATCCGCTGGGCGATCCGGGCCGGCGGGCCGAGCAGCGAGGTGGAGTCGATGAACTCGAACGGCACCGCGGCCGCGGCGCCCTCGTAGTCGCGGGCCAGGTAGCGGCTCTGGATTTCGGCGGCTTCGGCCTGGTAGCCCATCCGCACCGCGAGCTGGTTGTAGAAGTTGACGTCCTTGCTGCCCATGCCGCCGATGTAGAGGGCGGCGTAGCCGCGGACCGGCTCGGCCAGCGCCTGCAGGTCAGCGCCCTCGGCTGACACCAGCAGCGGCACGCTGGCCACCACGTCGAAACCGTCGAGGTCCTTGCCGACCTTGGCGCGACCGGCTGAGATCAGCGCCAGCTGCTCGGCGGCGTAGCCGCCGGTGGAAAAGAAGATCGACAGCCAGCCGTCGGCGATCTCACCGGTCAGCTCGAGGTTCTTGGGGCCGACCGAGGCCAGGTAGATGGGGATGTGCTCGCGGACCGGGTGGACGGTGAGCTGCAGCGCCTTGCCGGGGCCGTCGGGCAGCGGCAGCGTGTAGTGCCGGCCCTCGTAGCGCACCCGCTTGCGGCTCAGCGCCAGGTTGACGATGTCGACGTATTCCCGGGTGCGGGCCAGCGGCTGGGAGAACCGGACGCCGTGCCAGCCTTCGGAGACCTGCGGGCCCGACACCCCGAGCCCCAGCCGGAACCGGCCCCCGGACAGGGTGTCCAGGGTGGCCGCGGTCATCGCCGCCATCGCCGGGCTGCGAGCCGGGATCTGCAGGATCGAGCTGCCCAGCCCGATCTGCTCGGTCTGCGCACCCACCCAGGCCAGCACCGTGGGCACGTCCGAGCCGTAGGCCTCGGCCGCCCAGGCGCAGGAGTAGCCGAGGACATCGGCTTCCCGGGCCAGGGCCAGGTTGTCGGCATCGTTGCCCATGCCCCAGTAGCCGAGGTTCAGTCCGAGTTTCACGCCGGTCACGATACGACAACGGGCAGCGGCTACCCGTCGGTAGGGCAGGCATGGCGGTGCGCGTCCCGACCGGCGCCCGGCCGGTGCACTAGGTTCTGCCCCGTGGAACTGCGCGCGCTGGGACGGAGCGGCCTCAAGGTGTCCCGGCTGGGCTTGGGGACCATGACCTGGGGAGCCGGCACCGACCCGGACGAGGCCGCGGCCATCCTGGTGGCCTTCCACGACGCCGGCGGAACCCTGGTCGACACGGCGTCCTCGTACTCCCAGGGCGACTCCGAGCGCATCCTGGGCGCCCTGATCGCCGACGTGGTGCCCCGGTCGGAGTTGCTGCTGGCCTCCAAGGCCGGCCTGAGCTGGGACGGCGATCAGCGGTCGGTGAACACCTCCCGCGGCGCGCTGCTGGACGCCCTGGACGCGTCGCTGACCAACCTCGGCGTCGATCACCTGGACCTGTGGCAGGTGCACACCGTCGACCAGAGCGTGCCGGCCGAGGAGACCCTGTCGGCGCTGGACGCCGCGGTCAACTCCGGCAAGGTGCGCTACGCGGGGCTGTCGAACTACTGCGGTTGGCGTACCGCCCAGGCCGCGACCTGGCAGCGGGCGGTGCCGGGCCGGACGCCGCTGGTCTCCAACCAGGTGCGGTACTCGCTGCTGGAGCGCGGCGTGGAGCGCGAGGTGCTGCCGGCCTGCGCCGAGCTGGGCCTGGGGATCCTGGCGTACTCGCCGCTGGGCGGCGGCGTGCTGACCGGCAAGTACCGGCACGGGGTGCCCTCGGACTCCCGCGGCGCGGCGCAGGGCCGCAGCCTCGCCAGTTACTCCGACGGCCGGCAGGTGGGCATCGTCGAGGCGGTGGCCACCGCCGCGGACGGGCTGGCCACCTCGCCGATCACGGTCGCGCTGTCGTGGCTGCGCAACCGGCCCGGGGTGGCCGCCGCCATCGTCGGCGCCCGGACCCTCGGCCAGCTGACCGCCGCGGTGCAGTCGCTGGCCGTCGAGCTGCCGCTGGAGATCCAGCTGGCCCTCGATGACGTGTCCGCGCCCTGGTTCGGCTACCCCGAGGACGTCCGCTGACCGGAGCGTCTCCGACTGAGCACCCGGCCGATCAGGCGTTCGCCGCGTTCTGCTCGGCCGGGTTGTGGCCGGGGCTGGGCACCACGTTGGCGGCCGAGCTGGCCGAGGCCGGCATCCGCGGCCCGCAGGATGTCAGCGTCGCGGCGCTGATCCGGCTGCCCAGGGTGGGCCAGCTCCGGGCCGGCCGGTTGTTCTCGGCGTACCTGGCCGCCCAGCCGGCCTACGAGGTGGTCCAGCTGCTGCTTGCCGCCGGCCTGCCGGCCCGGCTGGCCGGGCGGGCGGTCGAGGTGTTCGGGGCCGGCGCGCACCGGCTGCTGCGCGATGACCCGTGGCGGCTGCTTCAACTGCCCGGGGTGGACGTGCCCGACGCCGACGCGCTGGCCCGGGTGGCGATCGCCGGCGTCGAGCTGTCGGACCCGCGCCGGTCCCGGGCCCTGGTGGGCTTCGTGCTGGCCCGGGTGGCGCGCGAGGGCCACACCGTGTGGCCGGTGTCGGAGGTGCGCCTGGATCTGGAGCTCTACCGGATCCCGGACCCGGACCGGGCGATCGCCGACGCCTGCGCCGGTGAGGCGGTGCGGGCGGCGGCCGTCCAGCCTGCTGGGCCGGCTGGGCCTGCTGGGCCTGCTGGGCCTGCTGGGCCTGCTGGGTTGGTGGAGTCGGCTGGGCCTGCGCCGTTGGCGGCCGAGCCGATGCTGGCGCTGGCCCGCTACGCGGCGGCCGAGGCCGAGATCGCCGAGTCGGTGCACCGGCTGGTCGGCTCGGCCAAGCCCTTGCTGCCGCCGGCCAAGAAGCCCCGCCGGTCCAAGAAGAGCGCCGCCGCGAAGTCCGACATGCCGGCCACCGCGACGCCAGCCGCGCCCGCCGACCAGGACCGTGAGCCGGACGGGCTGGATGAGGTGCAGCGCAGCGCGGTCGGCAACGCCCTGACCCACGGGGTCAGCGTGCTGACCGGCGGCCCCGGCACCGGCAAGAGCCGGACCGTGGCCACCGTGGTGCGCGAGGCCGCCCGGGTCGGCAAGTCGGTCGCGCTGGCCGCGCCCACCGGCCGGGCCGCCAAGCGGCTGGCCGAGCTCTGCGATGCCGAGGCGATGACCATCCACCGGCTGCTGGGCGTCCAGCCGCGCTCCGGCGACAGCGGAGAGATCGACTTCAGCGCCGGGTTCGCCCGCGGCGCGGACTGGCCGCTGGATGAGGACCTGGTGGTCGTCGACGAGGCATCGATGCTGGACGTGGAGCTGGCCGCGGCGTTGCTGCGGGCCTGCGCCGACGGCACCCACCTGATGATCGTGGGTGATTCGGCGCAGCTGCCCTCGATCGGGCCGGGCCAGGTGCTGGCCGACCTGATCGCCTCCGGCGCCGTCCCGGTGGTGGAGCTGGCCACCCTGTACCGCCAGGACGCCGGTGGCGCGATCGCCCGGCTGGCCACCGCGGTGCGGTCCGGCCAGCTGCCGGCGGTCGACTCCCCCGATCGCGAGGTGGTGATCGTCCCGGCCCGCGGGTCGGCCGACTGCGCCCACCGGGTGGTGCAGCTGATGACCGACTCGATCCCGCGGGCGCTGGGAATCGAGGCCGATCAGATCCAGGTCGTCACCCCGGTGCACCGCGGCCCGGCCGGCACCATCGAACTCAACGCCGCCCTCAAGGCCCGGCTCAACCCCTCGCCCTTTCGCAAGAGCGCCAACCGGTTCGACCCCGGTGACCGGGTGGTGGCCACCGCCAACCACCTCGAGGCCAGCCCGACCGGTTTCGCCAACGGCGAGGTGGGCACGGTGACCGCGGTCCGCGACAAGGTGGTCACCATCGACTTCGGCACCACGACCCCCGCGCTGGCCGAGGTGTCGGGCAAGACGCTGGCCGACATCAGCCACGGCTGGGCGATCACGGTGCACCGGGCGCAGGGCTCGGAGTTCCGGGGCGTGATCGTGGTGTTGCCGCCGGAGGCCGGGCGGATGCTGTCCCGGCCGCTGGTCTACACCGCGCTGACCCGGGCCCGGGCGCACCTGTCGGTGGTGCACGGCAGCGGCCCCGCGCTGGCCCGCGCCGTCCGCGACATCGGGGCCAAACCCCGCCGGACGATGCTGGTGACGGCCCTGCACTCGGCCTCCGAACGCTGACGCCCCGCCCAGCTGGCGAGCCGGGTCAGCTGGCTGATCGTTGGCCGCGCAGCAGGGCGACACACCAAGCAGCACCCTGCCCCGGGGCCAACGATCGGCGCGGTCCCGCCAACCGAGGCCGGCGGGCCGGGTCAGAATGGACAGGTGACCCTCCCCCTGCGCCGGCTCGCGGTTCCGGCCGCGGTCGGCCTGCTGGCCGCCGGCGTGGCGGTCGGCGTCGGCGAGCTGGTCGCCGCCCTGCTCCGGCCGGCGGCCTCACCGGTGATCGCGGTGGGCAACCGGTTCATCCTGCTCACCCCCGAACCGGTGAAGAGGTGGGCGATCGAGCAGTTCGGCACCGCTGACAAGGCCGTCCTGCTGGGCGGGATCTATGCGGTGCTGGCGGTGCTAGCGGTGTTGATCGGGCTGCTGGCGATGCGGTCCCTGCGGCTGGGGCTGGCCGGCATCGCGCTGCTCGGGGTGCTGGGCGGCTATTGCGCGCTGACCGCCAACGCCTCCCGCACCAGCGACGCGCTGCCCTCGATCGTCGGGGCGCTGGCCGCGATGGCCGCCCTCGCCGCGCTGGTCCGGGCCGCCGCCGGCACCGCGTTCGAGCCCCGCCCACCGGGGGCTCTGCTGGCCGATCGGCGCCGGTTCCTGCAGGGCGGGCTGATCGGCGCCGGCCTGGCGGTGTTCGGAGTTCTGGGCGGTCGGGCGCTACAGCGTCGCCGCTACGACGTCTCGGCGGCCCGGGCGGCGATCCGGCTGCCCGAACCGGTGTCGGGCCCCGGCTCGTCGCCCTCGGCCGGGGCCGCCGGCGGCACGGCCGGCGCCAACAACTTCGACCTGGGCAAGAACGGGTACCCGTTCCGGACCCCGGTGGACCGCTTCTACCGGATCGACACCGCGCTGAGGGTGCCGCAGCTCGATCCCGACACCTGGAAGCTGCGCATCTCCGGCATGGTCGAGCGGCCCTTGACGCTGAGCTTCGCCGATCTGCTGGCCAGACCGCTGGTGGAGCGTTGGATCACCCTGGCCTGCGTCTCCAACGAGGTGGGCGGTGACCTGATCGGCAACGCGACCTTCCGCGGGGTGCTGCTGGCCGACCTGCTCCGCGAGGCCGGCATCTCGCCGCGCGCCGACCAGCTGGTCGCCTCGTCCAGCGACGGCATGACGATCGGCTCGCCGACCGCGGTGGTGATGGACGGCCGGGACGCGATGCTGGCCGTCGGCATGAACGGCGAGCCGCTGACCGCCGCGCACGGCTTTCCGGTCCGGATGGTGGTGCCCGGCCTGTACGGCTACGTCTCGGCCTGCAAGTGGATCACCGAGCTGCGGGCCACCACCTTCGCCGACTACCAGGCCTACTGGGTGAAGGGCGGCTGGGCGGCCCAGGGGCCGATCAAGCTGGCATCCCGGATCGACCGGCCGGTGCCGCCGGGAGCCGTCGCGGTGGGTTCGACGGTGCCGGTCGCCGGGGTGGCCTGGGCCCAGCAGGTGGGCGTCTCCCGGGTGGAGCTGCAGGTCGACGACGGCGCCTGGCAGCCGGCCAGGTTAGCGCCGGTTCCGTCGGTGGACACCTGGCGGCAGTGGGTCTACCTCTGGACGCCGGAGTCGGCCGGGCAGCACCGGCTGCGAGTGCGGGCCTTCGACCAGGACGGCAACCCGCAGGTCACGGCGGACAGCGACCCGTTCCCGTCCGGCGCGACCGGGCTGCACACCGTGACCGTGCGGGCGCGCTGACGGCGGTGCGGCCTGGCGCGCCGCCGGCCAGGCCACCACGCTGATCAACGGCCTCCGGCCCGCCGGTCGAAGTAGGCGGCTGTCGCTGGACAGCGGGCGGCCTGGCAGGGGCACAATTGAGCCATGCCGACCCAGACCATGGCGGACGCCGACCCAGACTGGGAGTACGCACCGCTGCGGATCCCCTCCGACGTCACGAGGGTGAACGCGGCGGTGCGGCTCGCATTGCACGCCGAGTACGGCGGCTGGGAACTCGCCCGCGTACGCAGATACTCCGACGGCTCGCGTCAGGTCCTGCTCAGGCGCAAGCGACGGGCCGCCGAGCCGGTGCCGATGCCGGGCCTCAGCGCCTGACTCGCACCGCTCAGCAGCTGCGCAGGAACCGATCCAGCACCCGGACGCCGAACTGCAGCGCGCTGACCGGCACCCGCTCGTCGATGCCGTGGAACAGCGAGGAGAAGTCCAGCTCGGGCGGCAGCAGCAGCGGTGAGAACCCGAAGTTGCGGATGCCGAGCAGCGAGAAGGACTTGGCGTCGGTGCCACCGGACATCAGGTAGGGCACCGGCACGCCGTTCGGGTCCTCGGCCTTCAGGGCCGCGGCCATCGCGTCCACCACGGCGCCGTCGAAGCCGGTCTCCACGGCGATGTCCTTGGTGATGAACTCGCGGCTGACGTGCTCGCCGATCAGCTCGTCGATGGTGTCGAAAAGCTCGGACTCGTAACCCGGCAGGAACCGGGTGTCGATGGTCGCCTCGGCGCTGGACGGAATCACGTTCGCCTTGTAGCCGGCCTGCAGCATGGTCGGGTTGGCCGTGTTGCGCAGGCTGGCGCCGATCATCCGGGCCATCGCGCCGAGGTGCTTGAGCGCGGGCTCCGGATCATCGGGGTCGATCGGCAGCCCGGTCACCTCGCCGAGCGTGGTCAGGAACTGCCGGACGGTCGGGGTGACGTGGATCGGAAACTCGTGCTGGCCGATCCGGCTGACCGCCTTGGCCAGCTCGGTGACCGCGTTGTGGCCGTGGATCATCGAGCCGTGCCCGGGCCGCCCCTCGGCCCGCAGCTTCAGCCAGCCGATGCCCTTCTCCGCCGTCTGCAGCGGGTACAGCCGCAGGTCGGCGCCCACCGTGACCGAGAAGCCGCCGACCTCGCTGATCGCCTCGGTGCAGTCGGCGAAGTAGTCGGGGTGGTTGTCCACCAGCCAGTGCGCGCCCTGCTTGCCGCCGGCCTCCTCGTCGGAGACGAAGGCCAGCACGATGTCGCGCTCGGGCTGCACGCCGGTCCGGGCCCACTCGCGGATCACCGCCAGGGTCATCGCGTCCATGTCCTTCATGTCCACCGCGCCCCGGCCCCAGACGTAGTCGTCGGAGATCTCGCCGGCGAACGGGTCGACCGTCCACTCCGAGGCGTCGGCCGGCACCACGTCGAGGTGGCCGTGGATCAGCAGCGGCGGCCGGTCCGGGTTGCTGCCGGTGACCCGGGCGATAGTCGAGGCGCGTCCCGGCGCGGCCTCGAGGATGGTCGAGGCGATGCCGACCTCGTCCAGCTTCTCGGCCACCCACTCCGCGGCCGGTCGTTCGACGTGGGTGGGATTGGAGGTGTTGATCCGGATGAGCTCGGTCAGCAGGGTCGCCACCTCGTCGGCGGCGGTCACGGTGTTCTGTCGGCTCTGCGGGCTCTGGCTCTGCGGGCTCTGGCTCTGGCTCTGCTCGGCTGCGGAGGTCATGAGTAGTTCCTACCAGTGCCCGGGATGGGAATCGACTTCGGCTAGACTCCTGCTCGCACTCGTCCGGGTGGCGGAATGGCAGACGCGCTAGCTTGAGGTGCTAGTGCCCTTAACGGGCGTGGGGGTTCAAGTCCCCCCTCGGACACGCTGGTTGAGACAGCCTCAGGGCCCTGGTTCCGCGGAAACGCTGGGATCGGGGCCCTGTGTCGTCCGGCGGCAGACTCCCCCCGTCCGGCTCGTGATACTGCGTTGATACTTCTGCTTAGAGAACGTCATTGCCGTATGCCTCAACCAGACGATGACGGACGTCGGCGATTTGCGTGGCTACCGCATCCCAGCCCATGCCGGGGACCGCAGTCTCGTATCGAAGCGGGGCGAAGTAGTACGAATCTTCAGTATCCATGTCCTGTAGCGACTGGGCGAGGTCAGTTGCGAACGTTCGACCGATCCCCTGAGCGCCTTCCAGGCGGCGAATCAGGTGCACCAGGCCTTCCAGGTAGGTGAGTGCGGCACCAAGGTCCTCGGTAGCAACTGTCGTTTTCTGCTGAGTCATGAAGTCGCTCCGTAGATAAGCGCGGCGAGGCGAGTGGCTGCCTCACGCTGAAGGGGGGTCCTGCGTGCGAGTGGGACGTCAATGTGATGCGTACCTTGGCGTGGTCAAGCTCCGCCGCGACGTCTCCCCATTGTCGCCAACATGGCGACCATGACTACTTACAGCCGACGAGTTGGTGGAGCGCGTGCGGCTGCGCCAGCAACTCCCGCAGCCGTTGGTGGGTTCGGTAACTGGCTGGCGCGTGATTCATCTCAAAGGACGCGGCTCGTTCGCTCGAACGATTTTGTCAGGCGTCGGCTTGTGCACATAACTACCGGCCGGTGGCGGCCATGCGGGCACGTCGCCGACGTTTATCAGTAACCGAACGCGCTGTGTCAAAGACACTGTTGAGCTGAGACACTCGGATCATGAGTGCAGAAGCGTGGGATGTCTGGCCGAAGCCGTTTATGTACCTGTCGCCGCCCAAAATTGACTCTCTGTTCGCTCAAATCGACCCAGGCGTCCTTAAAGGCATCGCCAAGAAGCTGACCATCAATCTGAAGATGATCACCGCTGAGTTCAGCCCTGCGCCGCGACCTGACACACTCTCGTCCCGCCTAAAGATTGTTTTGGCCCACTTAGAACAGAAGTCGCTAATTGGAAGCATTGACCAGCCGGGTCCCTACCTCTGGGGATCGATTCCAATGAGATGGGGACCGTATGGCATGGAGGCAAGTGCCAAGGTCGTCTTCTTCGGCGGTCAGACGCCGGAGACCATAATTGGTCTGGGAGGGTCGATAGAGCACAGCTTTGGTGGCAGCGGAAAGTCGCCGACCCACTCCAGCTCCGGGACAGGCGCTTTGCTTAACGCTCTTCAGCGAGACGGTGCGCTAGGCCCGACGGCGGCCGACGACCCTTACGGCGACGCTGGCCCTGATTGGGAACTCCGAGCGACCGAGCTAGCAGCAAGCCAGGCTAAAGGGCCGCTGCAAGAGGTTGAGTTTGTAGCGAAGCGGTTGGTTTGGGGCGCAGCGAGCAACGACTTCGGTTTGCAAGCTGACCAGGTGATTTTGGCCAGCCCACTTTACGTCGCGCAGGCCAACTAGCTCCTGCTCCGCTCGGTCAGAGCAACCAAGGCCCTACTCCGATCCCATGCGGCATCATGACCATTCATGACGAGCATGAGCATGGGCTCCAACATCGCGGTCGGCGCCGACGCTGTTCGCGCGACGCTCACCTGGGCAGGAGGCCCGGTCGACCTCGACGCCTCTGCGCTGCTGGTGACCGATACGGGCAAGGTCCGCTCCGACGCCGACTTCATCTTCTACAACCAGCCGCAGCACGCCGCGTCCACGATTCGGCACGTCGGAAAGGCGCCCGGCGCCGACACCCTCGAGATCCGGCTTTCCGGCATCGAGGCCGTCATCGATCGGGTTGTCCTGGTCGGCTCCGCGGACGGCGGCACCTTCGGTCAGGTTCCGCAGTTCGCGCTACGGCTCAGTGATGCCGACACCGGCGCCGAACTGGCCGTGTTCGCCATGACTGCCACCTCCGAGACCGCGTTCATTGGCGGCGAGCTGTACCGCCGTAACGGGCAGTGGAGGTTCCGGGCGATCGGGCAGGGCTACTCAAGCGGTCTCGCCGGCCTGGCCACCGACTTCGGCATCACCGTCGACGACCAGCCCGCACCGCCTGCGGCGCCGACCACGCCATTCATGCCACCCACGCCGCCACCGGTCGCCACCGGCCCGGTCAACCTCGACAAAGGCCGGGTCGATCTTCGCAAGAACCAACGCGTCAGCCTCACCAAGACCGGCGCGCCACCGCTGACCTCGGTCGTCATGGGGTTGGGCTGGGACCCGGCGCCGGGGCGGCGCAACATCGACCTCGACGCCTCCGTCATCGCATTCGACTCCCAGTTCCAGGCACTGGATCTGGTGTGGTTCAGTCACAAGAAGGCCTTCGGCGGCGCGATAAAACATTCCGGCGACAACCTCACCGGCCAGGGCGCGGGCGACGACGAGCAGATCAAGGTCGATCTCGGCAAGTTGCCGTTGGCGGTGAAGTACCTGATGTTCACCATAAACTCATTCCGCGGGCAGAAGTTCACCGAAATCGAGCGGGCTTTCTGCCGCCTCGTCGATGCGCGGACCAACACCGAACTGGTCCGTTTCGATCTGTCCGAATCCCAGCCGAACACCGGCGTGTTGATGGTGACGCTGTCACGCACTCCGACAGGCGTCTGGGAGATGCAGGCGTTGGGTGAATTCTCTGACGGCAAGACAGTGCGGGCCATGGTGGGGCCCGCGACAGCGGCGCTGCGGCGCCTGTGAGCTCCCGGGCCGGTGATCATCGATGACCTCGGAGTGCGCGACGCTGCGACTCGAACCTGCCGTCGCGACAGGCGCCTTCCTCGACGGCAACATCATGCGGCAACCCGAGTCACACTTCCTCGATCTGGTGGTCGACGGCCAGTCGATGCGCACACTGGCCGCGGAGCAGGCTCAGGATTACGTGACAGAGCTGAACCGGCCCTGGCTCCATGAGGTGGCGAACACGGTGGACAGGTTCCTCGGTCGCCGCGCTGACGAGTTCCCAGCGCCGGGGCGCGTGGCATTGCTGGTCTGCCCCCACGACGGGGACCTCGGGTGCGGACAGCTCACCGCGGCCCTCACCTTCGGGGCCGCGGAGGTCACCTGGTCAGACTTTCGGTGGGAGGACGATCGCTTCGACCCCCGTCCGGAGGAGCATCTCGACCAGGCCCTCACCTTCAGCCGCGCCCAGTACGAGAGCGCCTTCGCCGACGCCTACCGGCGGCTGGCCGCCTTTTCCTACGACGAGTTGGCGCACCGCGGGCGGAGGTTCCTGTGGCCCTGGCAATGGGGCTGGCGGCTCCCACCGCGAGTGTGAGACACAGGCCAAGAACGCAGGATGTTCTCAAAACCGAGGACTACCGCGCGCCTCGGGACGGTGGCATCGGCCGTCTCGGCACGATCCGGACAGCGCGCCATCGGAGTTGATTCACCCGATCTCAGCAGTTCTGCCCGGTAGGAGCCGGAGTAGCGATTAAGCTCTCCGCTCATGTCGATCACACGCTCCTCAAAGGTTTGCGCCCTCACCGGTGCTTTAGTACTGCTTGCCGGCTGCGGCGGCTCCTCCTCCGATTCCACAGACGGCGCCAGGACATCGTCGAGCAGCACGGCGTCGAGCACGGCGACCGCCTCGTCGAGCGCGCCGACGGCTTCGCCGTCCCCGACCGTCACCCCGGCGACCGTGGTCCAGCTGAAGAAGATCGTTCTGCAGGCAGCCGATCTGCCCGGCGGCTGGCAGGCCAGTCCCGCGGAGCCGGAGAGCAACGACAGCTCTACTCAAGAGTTGATGAAGTGCGTCGGCGCCAAGAACACCGATGAAGACAAGGTCGCCACCGCCGACTCCGACGACTACAGCCTCGGCGACGCGACGATCTCCTCCTCAGCCAGCAGCTACAAGTCACAGAGCTCGCTGGACAGCGACCTCGCGATGCTCAAGAGCCCGAAGCTCGTCCCCTGCTACAACCAGGTGCTCAAGAAGGAGCTGGCCACGTCGTTGCCGGAAGGCGCCGACCTGGGAGCCGTCTCCGTGAAGTTCACACCCGGTCCCGGTTCGGGACCAGCCAACGTGGCCGGCTCGGGCACGGCGACCGTGTCGGTCACGGTCGGGGACGAGCCACTGAAGGTGTACATCAGTTTCATCTACCTGACCGGCCCGCTGATGGAGGTCGAGGTCAGCGCCGAGAACGTCGGTTCGCCGCCACCCGCCGCGGCGCTGCAGGCTGCGGTGAAGGCTGTCGCTGACCGGGCGGCCGGCAACAGCTGATGGGTTTCACAGCCGCCGGGCGCGGAGCACTCCGGTCAGCATCGGGAGGATGAACTCACCGCGGGCAGTCTCGGGTCGGCTCGCGAGGTAAGCGCGGATCCGAGCCAGGGTGGCCTCCCGTTCCGGCGCCGGCATGACCAACAAACCTGCCTTCGTCGCTAACGTCGCGACCAGGGAGTCCGCGGTACGGCACTGCCCGTGCGGGAACTCGGCCTGCTCCGGCGAGCCGAACCGGGCGGCCACGCCCGCCTCGCGACGGTGGGCATCAGCCGTCTCGGCTCGCCAGTCGCTGAGCGTGTCACGCGGGCCGATGGCCGCGCTGCCGCTGACCCGCTTGAGTCCGGCAACCCAGTCCACCCGGTTGTCGAAGACGTTCCACAGACCAGCCAGGATGCCGCCGGGTGTGAGGACCCTGGCTATCTCGGGTCCAGCGACCTCCATGTCGAACCAGTGCAGGGAATTGCCGGCCACCACGGCATCGATGGACCCGTCCGGCAGCGGTATCGCCTCGGCGCTGCCCGGCAGCGCGCGAACAGTCGGCAACGCGCGGCGCAACTCGGCCAGCATCGCCGGATCGGGCTCGACCGCCACGACGTCGGCGCCCAGCATGACCAGCGCCGCGGTCAGCTTGCCGGTTCCGGCGCCTAGGTCGAGCACCCGCGGGCCGGACGCGGGCTCCAGCGCCCAGCTCACCGCGGCCGGCGCGTAGTTCGGGCGGTGCTCTGCGTACGCGACCGCCGCGGCGCCGAACGACGAGCTGAGAAGTAACCGGTCACCCTGGTCCATGCGATCACTATGCCTGTCGGCGCGTGGCCCGGGCGGGCAACCGTTGCTGATCTGCTGCGCCTCGAGGGTGGAGAGCCGACTCTGCAGATCTGAAGCTCGTCTGGGCGGTGCTGCCGCCTCGTGCCGCGCCGTCAACGGATCGCTCCAATCAATGGCGGCTCAGGAACACCCGGATTTCAGACTCTAAGCGGCGCGCTCGTCGTGCCAGTCGATCTAACGGAGTCAGCGGGCAACCACGGGCTTAAGAGTTCGGACCCGCATGCAGGCGAATGAACGGGCGGCGATGATTCCGGCTACCAAATAGAGCACCGCGGCGCCGTTGAGCAGCGGGAGCAATCCCAGCGTAGTAGTGAGCAGCCCCGCGCTCAGCATCCCGATTCCCTGGCCGGCGTTGATGGCCAGGTTGAGCGCGCTGAACGCCCGGCCGCGCTCCTCCTCGCCCACCGCTCGCTGGAAGATGCTCACCAAACCGGTCACCACCGCGATTCCTGGTGATCCGACGAGGATGAACAACGCGACGTACAAGGCCCAAGCCGTCGTCAGCGACGGCGCGTTCCACAGCACCAGCTCGATCAGAGCTATTGCCGTCGCCGCCCAGGCGACCAGTTTGCCGGGCGCGACGTTGCGTGGCAACAGTGCCAGCGCCACGCCGCCGGCGATCGCCCCAATGGCCTGGACGCCACGCAGCAATCCAATCTCGGCTGGTCCTCCATGCAGCCGCTGGACCACGAACACGATGAACAGCACCACGAAAATGCCCTGAGCGATCTGCACCGTCAGAGCAACGAGCAGGCCGGCGCGCAACTGCCGTGACCGCAGCACCGTCAAAAAGCCTCCATAACCGGTTGCCACCACCTCGGATCCGGACTGCGGCTGGTTTGCGGTTCTGGGTCCGGTCGAGTCCAGCCGCCAGATCAGCACGGCGGCACAGCCGTAACTGATCAGATCAACGACGACGATGAGCTTGAGATTGCCGGTCGCCAGCAGCAGACCGCCGAGCGGTCCACCGATCAGCCGGCCGAGATTCTGGTTCATACCTATGAGCGCGTTCGCCGACATGAGTTGCCCGGCTGGCAACAGTGCGGGTAGCAGCGCGTTCTTGGCTGGGTCGAAGATCGTCAGCAGTACCGCCTCTACCAGGATCACCAAGTAGAGGATCGGTAGATCGGCGCGGCTGTCGACGAACCAGAGCGGAAGCAACGCCGCCGCCTGTAGCAGCGACACGGTCAGCAGCAGTCGCCGACGATCCCAGCGGTCAGCGAGCCGGCCAGCGAGCGGAGCCAGCAATATGCCAGGCAGTAGTTCGACCAGGAACACCGCCGCCATGCCGAGGGCAGATCCGGTGAAGTCGTAGACGACGATCGGGATGGCGATCAGCAGCAGCCAGTCCCCGCTGTCGGAGATCAGCCCCGCCGTCCACAGTGAACGGAAGTCCCGGTGCCGCAGTGGAGCCGGCGGCTTCATCGCCAATCGTTCCGCGGGAACGCGGTGAGCCCGACGTGCGCGAGCTCGGCGCCCGCGGGCGCGTCGGCCCGCGTTGCGGCGATGAAGGGCCGGATGAGCTCGTCCAACTGGCGAGTGAGGGTCTGCAGTTCTGCTGGTGTCACCTTCAGCGTGTAGGAGGCATAGCTGTCAGCCTCACGCCATTGAGGGGACGCGCTGCTCCGCCTTGCGAGGTAATCACGGGCTAGGCGTTGATCGCGTTGAAGCGACGCCGCCGAGAGCGCCGCCGCACTGGCAGCCTCCGGAGTGCTGGGTGGTGGATCGTCGTAGTTGAAGCTGGTGATCGTCGCTCGCCACGGTCGCTCTCGCCCGTCTGTCGACTTCTGCGGCTGGACCAGGTTGTGCTGGGCCAGGACGCGCAGGTGATAACTGCAATTGGAGGCCGTATCACCGACTGCACGGGCGCACGCTGACGCTGTCGCCGGCCCCCTTGAGGCTAGGTAGGTCAGCACATCCAGGCGCACCGGATGGGCGAGAGCATCGAGAACGGCTTTTTCAGACGACACAGGGGGCCTCCCAGACGTGAAAACACCTTTCACAGTAGAAGTCCGACCAAAAGTATGCAATGCTCTTTCACATCTCGCAGTAGGGACGGTGTCAGTGTCAGCGTCAGATAGTGCGCGCCTCGCCAGCCACCGGTCCGGCACTTTGTGAACGGCAGTCGGCCCACAGGAGTGTCTCGTGCGTCCGCGGCAGGCATTAACTGCTACCCGCGGTTGAGTGGGACGAGTACGGAGCCTCACTAACACCAGAGCGGAACCTGACTGACTCAAACCAGAATCGTCAGGTGCTTTCGCCAAGCCATGTGCGAGCATCGGCACGCTGCGGCGTGTGCCGTGTGCTGCCGAGATGGCCGGCGCCCAGAAACGATCGGGGGACGTTGAATTGGGCAACCTAGAATTTGCGAAAATATTGATCCGGATTAGAATGCGATCCGGTGTCACCCAGCAACAATTAGCTGATCTCTCTACGATCAGCACCCGCACGATCCGCGACCTTGAAAAGGGCCGGGTAAGTCATCCACGCCGAGAGACTGTTCGATTGCTCGCTGACGCCCTGCGAGTAGACCACCGGGCTCGGCAGGCCCTGGAACGGTCGGCGTCGGAACAGGGCGTGTCCAAAGGACTCTATGAGGACTCCTACCCCAGCTTCGCGTCAGGTGAGAACACAGACCCGAACGGATGGCTGCCAACGCAGGCTCGCTTCGAGTACAAGACGCTCCATCTGAAGGTAGCGAAGCCGTCACCATTGTCCGACCTTGACGCCGACGTGCTGAACGAGGAGGCCAAGAGCGGCTGGCGACTGATCACAGTCGATGCCGGCATCGCCTTCTTGGAGCGCGGATTCAGCGAGGCGTACTCAGCCTCCCCCGCGATGGGCGATCCTGAAATTCAGCTGTAACTGCCTGTCTTCTTCCGTAGAAGTGCCGGTAAGGCGCATTCAGACACCTACCATCTAAAGACAAATAATGATTATCCAAAAAGGCAGGAGCACTAATGGTAGTAGGCCATGATACGGCGATGAAGATAGTGCCAGTAGTGCCCGGGCCGCATGAGCATCTCACTTCGACGACTACCCAAGCGATACTGCGCATTCAAAGTCGGATCCTCGGATTTGCCCGTGAGTTCTTGATGGAGCGAGGATTCGTCGAGTTGCTGCCCCCCATCATCGGGCCCGTCACCGATCCTGGTATCCGCGGCGCGAAGCAGGTCGACGTCGACTACTACGGCCATCGGTACAAGCTGATGAGTAGCGCATTCGTCTACAAGCAGTCTGCCCTGCTGGCGTTCGACAGGATCTTCTACGTTGCTCCGAATGTGCGGTTGGAGCCGCTGGAGACGGCCTCGACGTCGAGGCATCTCGCAGAATTCCACCAGTTGGACCTCGAGATGGCCGAGGTGAGCAGGGAAGAGGTCATGGACCTCGCCGAGGCACTGCTCAAGCACATGGTGCGTGCCATGCTGGCTCACTGTGAGCCGCAATTGGCTGAACTCGGCCGGGATCCGCGTGCCTTCGACGGGTTGCTGGGCACGCCGTTCGCCCGGCTGCCGCATGCCGCGGCAGTGTCACAGCTTATTGCGGGCGGGCACCCGCAGAACCCCGGAGCCGAGATCGACTGGGTGGCAGAGCGGATCCTGTCCGAGCAGTCCAGCGGACCGATCTTCCTGACTGACTACCCGAAGGGTTCGCGTTGCTTCCTCGAACGGGAAAGCCCGGATCGACCTCAGATCTTGCGAACCTTCGACTGCCTGATGCCTGAAGGCTACGGTGAAGTCATCAGTGGCGGTGAGCGCGAGTCGCATTACCCGACACTTATCACGCGGATGCGTGAGACAGGCGAGAACCCCTCCAAGTACGGCTGGTACTTGGAAGAGGTGAAGAAAGGGATTCCGGCGAGTGCTGGATTCGGGCTCGGCATCGAGCGGTTCACGCGCTACCTCACCGGTGCGGAACACATCTGGCAGACCTCGGCCTTTCCCAAGGTTCCGGGTGTGTTCTCAGCATGATGAGATCCCAGGAGCACAACACAGTGCCAAGCGTCAGCAGTCGTGGTAGCAGGGTCGCTACGTCTGGGCTGATCAATCAGGAACCTGTCACCGCCTCAACGCCCGCCGTGCCCAGAGTGGTGCTGGTGGACGGGGACCCAATCTCCCGGCAGGTGCTCGGTGGCACGCTTCGCGCCGGCGCCGGAATCAGCTTGCTCGGTTCGGTCGACAGCCGCATGCCGGTCGGCGACTGGCCGGTCACCCGGCTGGATCTGGCCATTCTGGTAGCAGGTCCTCGGGAGAATCACGTCCTGATGGCGCAGGAACTGGCCGCCATCGGGACGCGCGCGCTGATGATCGGCATGGACTGGACCAAGCCGAGGATCGACGCGGCATTGAGCTCCGGCGCCGCCGGCTGTCTGAGCAAGGATTGGGCGTTGCACAATCTCTGCACAGCAGCTCAGGCCGCCGCCTCCGGCTACGTCGTGCTATCGCCGGATCTTGTCGACCTGTGCGTGTCCACCGGAGCCATGGTGGGCGGCCGGTTTCTGGAGAACCGGCTGGGCGGGCTGACCCAGCGCGAGCGCGAGGTGCTTACCCTACTCGCCGAAGGCCTGTCGACGACCGAGGTGTCCCAGACGCTTGTGGTGTCGCCGGCGACTGTGAAGAGCCATGTCTCGCACTCGCTGACCAAGCTGGGTGTGCGCAATCGACTAGAGGCGGTGCTGCTCATGCAGGCTGCGATGGGATGCGGATTGGACGGAGTGGACAATGCTGTTCCGTCTCGTAACAGCTACACCTGGCAGAGCGAGGACATTTAGGTGACATCAGCAACGGACTACCAGCCGGGTGCGGCAAGCGAGTCGATCCAGTACGTGTTGGTGGGTTACAGCGGCGACCTGCTGACCTACCTGGACCTCTTCCTCCCAGCCGACAGCGTCTTGGTCGTCGAAGAGCCCGAGGTGATCCGCAACCGCGGCGCTCAAGAACGTGTCGCCGATTTCCGATGCGTTGTAGGCATTCTGGCGGCGCCCGCTCAGGACGAGGACAGCGCGGAGAAGTTGCCGAGCGAGGTCTCGATGCCACCTCACGTGCGTGCAGTCGTACCGGCACATGACTACGCAGTGGTGGCGGCCGCGTCACTGGCGCAGGCATGGGGTCGGCCGGGCGCCGGCATCGACGCGGCCCGGGTGTTCCGCGACAAGTCGTTGCTCCGCGAGACGGCCGGCAAGGCGGGCATCGCGCAGCCAGAATGGTTGCTGGCATGCAGCGCGGCCGAGGTCGCCGACTTCCGGGCAAAGGCGGGTGGCCGCTGTGTCATCAAGCCGACCAATCGGCAGTCCAGCGAAGGCGTCCAGTTGCTCGGTCCGGACGACGATGTGGCCGCAGCCTGGGACTACGCGCTTGCCGGCGGCGGCCGCGGCACGGTGATGCGAGCCGAGCACTTCACGCACGCGCGGTGCTTGGTGGAACGGATGCTCGACGGCCCGGAGATGAGCGCGGAGCTACTGCTGCAGGACGGCCAGGTGCGCTTTTTCAATGCAACGCTCAAACGGGTGTTGCCTGGAAGGCATCCTGTCGAAATGGGTCATGTGGTTCCCGGCCCGGACGCCGGCGGTGTGAGCGACCGGCTGAAGGAAAGCATGTGCGCGCTTGCCGAGGCGGCCGGCTTCTCATCCGGTTTGATGCACGGCGAGTGGATAATCGAGGACGGTGTACCGCAGCTGGTCGAGTGTGCCGGGCGGTTGCCCGGTGACCATATTCACAAGCTGATCGAGCTGGCCTATGACTGGGACCTGTTGAGGAACTGGTTCGCCGTGTTGCAGGGTGACCCGCCGGTTGCCCTGTCGGCGCCTGTGCGCGGATCTGCGATTCGCTTTCTGTCGGCGCCGCCTGGTCGGGTACACGCCATCCACGGTGTGGATCAGGCCAGGACGCTGCGCGGAGTGCACAGCGTCGCGGTGCAGGTCGCAGCCGGTGACACCGTCGAGGCAGTCCGTAGCTCGTGGGAACGCCTGGGATATGTCATAGCGACCGGCGCCGACGGTGCTGCCGCCGAGCGCGTATCAGCGGACGCCCAGCAGCTGGTCACCATCGAGACGCTCCTGCCACCAGAGGCAAGCCGACACCCGTGACCGGCGTGTAGCAGGGCGCCGAATGAGAGCCCATCCCTTGGTGCCACTGGATTCCCGTGCTACGAACGGGCCGGCGGCAGGCTGTCGACCGGTGGCACCGGCGACAGCCACTCGGTGAGCTGCTCGCTCAAGCCGGCGACGGTGGGCTTGCGGAACAGGGCGGCGACATTCAGTTCCACGTCGAACTCCGCGCGCACCCGGCTGACGAGCCGGATCGCCAGCAGCGAGTGACCGCCCAGTTGGAAGAAGTCGTCGTGAATGCCGATCTCGGGCACAGACAGCACATCGGCGAAGAGTGCGCAAAGCAGCTGCTCCTGGATATCACGAGGCGTGCCGCGTGCCGTCGTGCCGTAGTCGGGTTCGGGTAACGCCCTGCGATCGAGCTTTCCGTTCGGCATGATCGGGAATCGTTCGAGTGTGACGAAGGCCGCGGGGTGCATGTAGGTCGGTAGCACGCTGGACAGCTGCCCCCGCAGTTGCGAGGAGTCGATGCTGGCGCCGGATCGAGCGATCAGGTATGCCACCAGCCGCTTGTCACCGGGTCGGTCCTCGCGAATTACCACCCGGGCTTCGGCGACGTCGTCATGGTTCGCGATGGCGGCCTCGACCTCGGCGGGCTCGATTCGGAACCCGCGGAGTTTGAACTGGTCATCGGCCCGGCCGAAGAACTCCAGCACCTCGTCCGAGGTCCAGCGGACCAGATCACCGGTGCGGTACATCCGCTCCCCTGCAGTGTCGTACGGGTTGGCCACGAAGCGCTCGGCGGTCAAGCCGGCCTGCCCGAGGTACCCATGGGTCAGCCCGACACCGGCCAGGTACAGCTCACCGACCGTGCCGGAGGGGACCACCTGCAGGTTGGCATTCAGGACGTAGAGCTGTTTGTTGGCCACCGGTCGGCCGAGCGGAATCGAGGGCCGGTCGATGTCGGCGGGTTCAATCCGATGCCAGACCGTCACCATCATGCATTCCAATGGCGAATAGGCGTTGACGATTCGGAGTTCGGGGTAGTCCCGCATCGCCGTGCGCATGTGCGACATGGACGCTGCCTCGCCACCGGTCAGCAGTTGCCGGGTCCTGTCGAACAGCCCGGGATGCTCGTCGAGCAGGTAGTTGAGCAGGCTCGCCGAGAAGTGCGCGGTGCTCACCCTGTGCTCGGCCATCAGCCGCGCAATGATCGCGGGCTCCGGTACGGCGCCCGGCTGCAACACGCAGGTGGCGCCTGCCAGCAACGGACCGAGCAGCTCGAAGGCAAAGGCGTCCCACGACAGGGGCGAGCACTGCAGGACGACGTCGCCGACGGCGAACTGTGCGAAGTCCTGGGCAGCGAGAGTGCCGACGATGCAACGATGAGATGCCATCACCCCCTTTGGGTGACCTTGAGAGCCAGAAGTGAACATCAGGCACGCGACGTCCTCGGGGGTCATCCCGACCTGGAAGTCCAGGGTGGCATGTTCGGCGATCGCGGCGGCGTCAGCGTGGACATCCACGATACGCACACCCGCCGGGCGCAACCGGTCGGCGAGGCCGGATTGGGTGATCAACACCGACGCTCCGGTGTGGGCCAGTGCCCAGGCCAGCCGCTGCTCGGGATGGCTCGAGTCGAGCAGCACGTAGGCGCCACCGGCTTTCATCACCGCCAGGATGGCCACCACCAGCTCGACACCGCGCTCGAGATGGACGCCGACCCAGCCGCCGGGCCGCACACCCAGCCCGCTCAGGTAGTGACCCAGCCGGTTGGCGTCTTCGTTGAGTTGGGCGTAACTTACTCGCTGATCACCGAAAATCAGCGAGACGGCATCGGGCGTTCGGGCGGCTTGGTCCTGGAACAGGTGATGGATGCACTTGTCCGCTGGAACGGCGACACCCGGGCCGGCCCAGGCTCTGAGCAGCCGATCCCGATCGGAGTCCTCCAGCGGTTCGATCTCAGCCAGCCTTCGGTCCGGCTGGGTAGCCACCAGCTCCAGCAACCGCGGCAGCCGGTTGGCCCAGTCGTTGACATCGGCCCCGTCGAAGAAGTTCGGACGGTAGTGCAGGCGCAACACCAGCCTGTCACCCGGCACGACGACGAGCGTGAGCGGGTAGTGGGAGGTCTCCCGGACGCTCAGCTCGTCGATCCGCAGGCTGCCCAGGTCCAGGTCGGCGATGCGATCGCCACTCAGGTAGTTCTCCAGGGCAACCGTAGTGTCGAACAGAGCACCGTCTACGCCCGCCGCCCGCTGGATGTCGGACAGGCCGAGATGGTCGTGCTCTAGCAGCGCAAGGCGCTGGTCCTGAATCCGGGACAGCAGATCTGCGATCGTGTCCTGTGGCGCGAATCGCGCCCGCACCGCAACGGTGTTGGCCATCATGCCGATCATCGTGTCGGCACCGGACAGGCCGGCCGGCCGGCCGCTCACCGTGCAGCCGAACACCACGTCGGCGCGGCCGGTCAGCTGTGCCAGCTGGATAGCCCAGACCGCCTGCACGATGGTGTTCAGCGTGACACCCTGCTCGCGAGCACGCGCCTGGACCGCAGCCGTCGCCGATTTCGACAGCTCCACCGTCACGACCTCGGGCGCACGGCTCGGGCCGACGGCCGTGCGGGCCAGCCGGGTTGGTTCCACACCGGCGAGATACGCCTGCCACGCCGCCCGGGCACCGGCGCCGTCCTGGCCGGCCACCCAGGCCAGGTAACTTCGAAACGGCGCCACCGGCGGTGCCGGCTGCCCCGCGTACAGGGTGAACAGCTCCTGCAGGACGAGGGCGATGGACCAGCCGTCCAGCACGCAGTGATGCGCTGTGATCACCAACCGGTGTCGGTCGACTGCCTCGCGCACCAGCAGAAAGCGCAACAGCGTGGACCCGGAGATGTCGATCCCCCGCGCCCAGTCCTGATCCAGCGCCGCGGTTAGGGCAGCATCCCCCTGACCAGACAGCATGATGTCGGTCCAGTCCAGTGCCGCCTCACGCCGCACCACCTGGACGGGGTCTCCGGACCTTCGGTAGCGGAACCCCACCCGCAGGTTGGGATGGCAGCGCAGCAGCGCGGTGGCGGCAGCCTGCAATCGGCCGGCGTCCACCGGACCATGCAGCGTGCTCAGATACTGCGCCACATACAGGTTGCGTTCCTGGCGATCAAGCAGGGCGTGGAACAGCAGTCCTTCCTGAAGCGGTGACAGCGGCAGGATGTCCTCAACCGGTGACGGTCGCATGCGCTACTCCAAGGGTCAGAGGGGCTGCAGCTCGGATTCGATTTCCTCGATCTCCGATCGGCTCAATGGCTGGCTATCCGTAGTCGGCCGGCTGGGCTGGCCGGCCACCGCCACCGACCTAGCGTGCTCGGCCAGTGCCGCAACGCTGGGCTGCTCAAGGACATCCTTGGTCTCCAGGCCGATTCCGACTCGGCGAGCCAGTCGAACCACCTGCATGGCAGTGATGCTGTCGCCACCGAGGGCGATAAAGCTGCGGTCGATGCTCGGTGCGGAAATGGCCAGAACTTCGGCCACCAGGCCGGCGAGCAACTGCGCGCTTACCTTCGCACTGGGCTCGTGCTCACCGGAGACGGACTGACCGGGCAGTGCCGACGGGCCGGCGGCAGCTTCGAAGTCGGGTGGCACAAGGGCACTGCGGTCGAGTTTGCCGTTCGATGTCAGGGGTAATTCGGTCATGGGTATCCAGGTCGTCGGCACCATGTAGTCCGGTAACCGTTCGCGCAGATAGCGCTCCAGCTCGTCGACGTCCCAAGCTCTGCTGACCACGAAGCCCGCCAATCGGATGCCGCCGCCCGGTGCCTGGCAGGCGAGCACCGCGGCTTGCATGACAGCGGGGTGAGCAGACAACACCGCTTCAATCTCACCCAACTCGACCCGATGACCGCGAATCTTGACCTGGCCGTCGGCCCGGCCGGCGTACTCGATGACGCCGTCGTAGCGGATCCGTCCGAAGTCTCCGGTCCGGTAGACGCGCGCGCCCGGTGGGCCGAACGGGCTGGCCACGAACCGCTCGGCAGTCAGTCCCGGACGGGCGACGTAGCCTTCGGCCAGCTGCACGCCGCCCAGGTAGATCTCTCCGAGTTCCCCCGGTGGCAGCGGACGCAACCGGGCATCGAGCACGTATACCTGGCAATTGCGGATCGGCCGGCCGATGGGCACCGTGTCGCGGTCCGCATCCGGCTGGCAGGGCCACGCCGTGATCGCGATAGTGGCCTCGGTCGGGCCGTACAGATTGTGTAGCTGTGCAGCAAGCAGTTCGTGGTAGCGGTCGCGCACACCCACCGGCAAGGCCTCGCCGATACACAACACCCTTCGCAGCGACGCGCAGCTCGCGGCGGTCTCCTCGCTGAGAAACGCGCGCAGCATGGACGGAACGAACTGCACGGTGGTGACGGCGAATCGCTCGATCAGTTCGGCCAGGTATTCCGGCTCACGGTGCCCGCCAGGCTTCGTGAGCACCAGCGTTGCGCCGTTCACCAGCGGCCAGAACAGCTCATAGACAGACACGTCGAAACTTGCGGGAGTCTTCTGCAGCACCCGGTCATCCGGACCCAACGGGTAGGCGTCCTGAACCCAACGCAGATGGTGCACGACCGCGGCCTGGCTGACGATCACCCCTTTCGGCTGACCGGTAGAGCCTGAGGTGTACATCAGGTAGACCGCGTCGGCAAGCGCCGATCCCGCGTCACCGTGCGGCGTGACCCGCACCGTGCCCAGCGCGGAAGTCAGCATGCAGGCCGGGGCCGTGTCGGCCACCAACTGCTCCAATCGCGCTGCCGGCGTGCCGGGATCTACCGGCAGGTAAGCGGCGCCGACCTTCAGCACACCCAGCAGGGCGATCACCAGGTCGAAGGACCGTTCGATCTTGACGATGACCACGCTGCCCTTAACGACGCCCCGGACCGTCAACTCGCCGGCCAGGATCGCCGCCCGCGCGTCGAGTTCCCGGTAGCTCAGGTACCCGGCTTCGGACAGCACCGCGATCCCGTCCGGCGTGCGGACCACCTGCTCGGCGAACATGGCCTGCACGGTTGTCGCAGGCGCGGTCATCGGCAGCCCGGGTCGGAGTGGTCCACCGGCGCAGCGGGCCGAAGGTCAGTCCAGTTGGCGTCGATCCAATCCAGACACGCCTGCCGGCCATCGTCGCCGAACACGGTCCTCCAGCCATCGGGAATCGACATGGCACCCGGCCAGAGCGAGTACTGCCGGCGGTCGTTGACCAGCACCCGGTAGACACCCGCCTCGTCCTCGAAGGGATTAGACATCGGACAGCATTCCTTCCGGTAGTTGGACCGCCGAGCCCTGATCGATGCCCACGTCCTCGCCGGTCAAGGCGATCGGCGCGTACTTGCCGAGCGCGCTGATCAGCAACTGCAACTCGAACTGCAGGCATTCGACCAGGCGCTCCAGCCCGGACTCGAGATCGGTGTCGGCCGCGATCAGGGCCGCCCGGCCGAGACCAACCGCCCGGGCGCCGAGCGCCAGGCACTTGACCACCCTGCTGCCCTCCCACATGCGCCCGGTGACGAGCAGGCAGAACGGCGGCCGGCCGATGGCGCGCAAGCAATCCGCCAAAGGCAGGCCGACGTGATCGAGGAACGCCGACGGCGCCCAGCCGGTACCGCCCTCAGCTCCGTCGACGGTAACCGAGTTCGCGCCGGCGTCCCATGCGATCCGTGCGGCATGGGCCACATCCCGGCCAGGATGCAGTTTGACCCAGACCTTGGCCCGAGGATAGTTGTTGCGCATCAGGTGGATCTGCTGACGCAGGATCTCCTCGGTGTAGGTGCCCGGGCTGCTGCTGCGCAGGAACAGCCCGTCACATACCTGGTCCAAGGCATACTGCTCGGAGACTGCGGCGGCCGCGACCTGGTCCAGGATGGTCATCCCGCCCAGGCCAGGTTTGGCGCCCTGACCGACCTTCAGCTCGAACGCGAGCCGACCCGAGTCCAGGAACGGCTGTGCGGACGGGTCGCTGTAGACCAGGTTCCACACCTCGGCGTCGGCGTCCTCGGTGCTCTGCTGGATGACCACACCGCCGTATTCGTCAGGCAATTCGTCGCCGTAGGCGTTGAGCCGGGTCAGCAAGGTCCTCGCTCCGGAGGACCCCAGGCGACCATAGCCGATGACCGGCACGATGTTCTCGCCGATCACCATCGGAATGCCGAGCCGACCGGCCTGCCGGCTGACCGACACGCCCAGGTCGGCGCGGGCCGCACGCGTCGAGCCGAAGGCGGATAGGAACAGCGGCAGCCGGGATCGGAACCCCCCGACGTCGGTCTCCAGTTCTACGTCGGTGTAAAGCGGCTCGCGGCCGAGCTCGATGAGCTTCTCTAGCCGCTGCTCGACGAAGATTGGCGGCAGCACTCGTAGCGCGTCGAGCGCGTCGAACGGTGCTGCGCCGGTCGCGCCGTGCAGGGTGCCACCGTAGGTTTCAATCTGCGGGAACGCGCTCGCTCTGCCGTTCTTGGCACGATCCCGGACCTCGGCTTCGGCGAACCCCGGGGCGTTCAGAACTAATCGCATCTATTCTGCTCCCGCCGAATTCATGGATGAACATCGACGCTAGCCGTCAGGCCGACTGGCGCCCGGCACTTTGTCGGGAAGAAGACCGGAAGTTTCCCAAGATCTCCTCCCAGAGTGGAAGGAGCGCGATCTTTGATTGATTGACGTTTCCCATTGAGGCATGGCTCGATTGAATGAATCGACCCTGATGGGACATCGACTCCGATGAACCGCCCGACAAATGACGCGACAATGAAATGAAAGGCGTGATGATGGAACAGCGGCGAGTATCCATTTTTGATACAACTCTTCGTGATGGTGAGCAGGCACCAGGAAACTCGATGGTGCCCAGAGCCAAGCTGGATCTCGCGTTGCGGATCGAGGCTCTCGGCGTCGATGCTGTCGAGACCGGGTTCCCGGCTTCCTCGCCCGCCGAGGCCGAAGCCACCCGGTTGATCTCCCAGGCACTGACGACGGCACGGTTCACCACCTTCTGCCGAGCGGTACGACAGGACGTCACCGTTGCGGTGCAATCCGGTGGGACGGCGCGACACGAGGTTCAGGTGCTGGCCACCGCCAGCGATCTGCACCTGCAACGCAAGCGGCGAATCACGCGCAAGGAAGCCGTCGGCGAGGTCATCGACACAGTCAGCTACGCGGTGGCCACCGGTGTCGAATCGGTGTCCGTCGGGCTCGAGGACGCCTCTCGCGGTGAGGACGAGCTGCTGCGTTCCCTCGTCGAAGCCGGTGTCGGAGCGGGTGCAACGTCCGTCGCGGTCGGTGACACCTCTGGCTGCCTGACTCCCGGGCAGTACGGCGAGCTGATTGCCAAGATCCGGGAGTGGGCACCGGCAGAGGTGAAGATCGCCACTCACTGCCATAATGACTTCGGCCTGGCAATGGCCAACACCCTCGCCGGGCTGCAGGCCGGCGCCGACGGCGCCCAGGTCACCCTCGGTGGCATCGGCGAGCGGGCCGGCAACGCGGCGATGGAGGAGCTGATCGCGTTGCTCACGTACAAGAGCGACGAGCTGGGCCTGCGTACGGAGGTCGACCCCAAGGGGATGTACGCCGCCTATGGCAAGCTGCGTCAGGTCATCCACCTGGAAGAGCCACGCAACAAGGCGATCTTCGGAAGGTACGCATTCGGCAGCGCGGCCGGTATCCACCAGCAGGGAATGCTGCGCGATCCGGCCACCTACGAGTTCGTGGAGCCATCGAAGTTCGGCCGGGAGCGGTCCATTCTGATCGCCCGACACTCGGGCCGCTCGGTGCTGCGGCACCTGCTCGACCAGTTCGACATCGACCTTGCCGAAGAACGGGTCGACGAGCTGTACCGCGTGCACATCACCGACCGACCGGGTGGTGACTGCGAGGACATGTCAGTGCTCAAAGAGCGACTGGCTGAGGAGCTGTTCGCGACCAAATCAGCCTGACTGGGCCTCTGTTCACAGGACTACCGGCCCCACGGCCCAGCAGGCGCCGCCGCGGGGCTGGTAGTCCTTGCTGTGCTGACAATTGCTATCGCGAAGCTGATTCGCCAGCAGGCTCAGTCGTCGATACGTCCCGGGACGCCATCCTTCCAGTGCGCGGCGTACCGGTCGGCCGTCGCGGAGTCACGAAAGGCATAGGTCTTGAGCAGCCACCGGGTTGCCGCGCGATCCCGGTCGATGATCTCGATCAGGTCCCGGCTGTGCAGGCCGTCCTGGTTGGCGAACACCAGCAGGTCACCGACCCGCATGCGGTGCCGCTTCTTATCCGCCATCACCAGGGCATCCTTCAATGCGATCAGCGCGTCCTTGGCTTCGGTCGGCGCACCGTCGGTCACCGTTGTGGTCGTGTCCAGATAGCGAATGCTGCGCTCATTCTCCAGGATCGGATGGTCCTCGGACTCGCGTTGCCGGCTGTTGGTGTTCCGGGAGTAGACATCGAACGGGGTGTGGAAGTACGGCTTACGTAACACCTCTTCGACCTGGGGCGACAGGTGCGCCAGCAACGCCCGCCCGCTGACGAAGGTGGTGTAGATGACCTCGTCGTCCGGGCAGCGCATGCCGAGCAGCGAAATGAAGTCCGCTCGCGCCCAGTGCGCCGTCCGGTCGTTGTGGAACGGCAGTTCGCTGTCGCTGTAGCCGGTTTTCTGGCCGCGATAGCGCGTGTTTGCGACCACGTCAGTGAAGAAGTCACCGTTGTTGCGGCTGCCGTAACACATCAGCGGAGTGCCGGAGAGCTTGGCCAGCAGCGCCAGGAACGCCTCGCCGACAAAGGTCTGCTTCTTGGCGTACTTATCACCGAGGGGATCCTCGCCGCTCAGCTCGGGTATGTGCTCATCGATCGGGCAGTTCCGCAGCATGTGCGCGTCCGAGACACCGGACTCACGCTCCTTCCGGATGCCGGTGCACACCTCGCGAAAGAACGCCGGGGCCGTCACCTGGTCGAGCGCACGCGCGAAGCCGGGATAGTCGAGGTAGGGATTTCCGGGCACCGCCTTGAGAACATGCAAGATCTCGTCGTGTTCAGCTGGGGTCAGTTCGTAAATGGGCTGCATAGGAAGAACTATGCGAGAACCCCTTGAGCCGTTCATCGGCCGCGCGGCGTACCCCCCTCCGCCACAGGTGGAGCAGGTTCCTCCAGAGGCTCTTGACCACTTATGCCGGATAGCGGTTGTGTGGAAAGAGCGAACTCGCGCGTCGGTTAGGCGTGCGCCACTGGCGAGTCGAGAGGCAGTCCTATGACAGGCCAGACTATGGCCAGCAAAATTTGGCAATCGCACGTGGTACGGCAGGAGGGCGCCGGAACGGATCTCCTCTACATCGACCTGCAATTGCTGCACGAGGTCAACACGCCGCAGGCATTCGACAGCCTGCGGGCGGCTGGGCGTAACGTGCGCCGCCCCGAGCTCACCGTCGGCACCGAAGACCACACCACGCCCACTGTGCTGGCCGAGGATTCGGATCCGGTCCGGCGTAACTCACGCCGGGTGATGGCCGACAACTGCGCGGAGTTCGGGATTCCCCTGCACCGCCTGGGCCAGCTGTCCCAGGGCATCGTGCACGTGATCGCGCCCGAGCTCGGCTTGGTGCGTCCCGGCATGACGATCGTCTGCTGCGATTCGCACACCACCACTCTGGGAGCATTCGGGGCGCTTGCCTTCGGCATCGGGACGAGCCAGGTCGAGCAAGTGCTCGCCACCCAGGTCCTCATGATGGCTCGGCCGCGGAACATGGCGGTCACGGTGAGCGGCTCGCTGCCGGCCGGCACGACCGCCAAGGACTTGGCGCTTGCGGTGATCACCAAGGCGGGCACCGCGGCAGGTCAGGGCCATCTGGTCGAGTACCGCGGCGACACGGTCGCCAGACTGTCCATGGAAGGCCGGATGACCGTGTGCAACCTGGCTGTCGAGATGGGCGCCCGAGCCGGCATGGTCGCACCCGATGAGATGACGGCGGCCTATCTCAAAGGGGTGGCCCGGGTGACCGGGGCCGATCGAGACCGCTGGGCGGACCTGTGCACCGACGCCGACGCCCGGTTCGACAGCGAGCTGGCGCTGGACGCCTCTTCGATCGGCCCGAACGTCTCGTGGGGCACCAATCCGAGTCAGTGCGTGCCCATCGACGGTCAGATCCCGGACCCGGCGGAGCTGGATGACCCAGACGAACGGGCCATGGCTGAGCGGGCACTTCGGTACATGGATCTGCGCCCCGGCACCGCGATGCGGGATATCGCGGTGGATATGGTGTTCCTCGGATCGTGCACTAACTCCCGGATCGAGGATCTGCGGGCCGCAGCCCAGGTGCTGCAAGGCCGCCAGGTGGCGGTGGACATGGTGATCGTCGCCGGCTCGGCCCGGGTTCGGCAGCAGGCTGTGGCAGAAGGGCTCGACAGCGTGTTTGCCGCGGCTGGCGCCGACTTCCGCCCAGCGCCCGGCTGCTCGATGTGCGTGGCGCTGGGCGAGGACCGCTTGGCACCCGGCCGGCGCGCGGCCTCCACCACCAACCGTAATTTCGAAGGCAGGCAAGGCGCCGGCGGGCGCACCCATCTGGTGTCGCCACCGGTCGCCGCCGCCACCGCAGTGGTCGGCCGGCTCGCCGCGCCGGATGACCTGTGAGGCAAGGGTCATGATTCAGTTCAGCGTGCATACCGGCACCGCGGTGCCGCTGCGCCGCAGCGACGTCGACACCGACCAGATCATTCCAGCGCGCTTCTGCACCAATACGGCACGCGCCGGTTTCGCCGATGGTTTGTTCGCCGACTGGCGAGCCGATCCGGCGTTCGTGCTGGACCATCCGCGCTATCGCGGCGCCTCGGTTCTGGTGGCCGGAGAGAACTTCGGCGTCGGATCATCCCGTGAGGCAGCCGTGTGGGCCTTGCGCGATTTCGGCTTTCGAGCGGTGATCGCACCACGCTTCGGCGATATCTTCTGTGAAAATTGCCTGATGAACGGGCTGCTCCCGGTCCAGCTGCCAGCTGACGTAGTGGCCCGGGTCTGGCGGGCGGTCGAAAGCGACCCGGCCACCCGGATCACCGTCGACCTCGTCGAACTCGAAGTCCGAGTGCTCGATGTGACGCAGCCATTCACCTTCGGCCCTGACCATCGCGAGCGGCTTCTCCGGGGCCTTGATCCGGTTGACGTGATACTGCGGCACGAGATCGACATCGCTGCTTATGAGAAAGCTCGACGCGCAACTCCGCTCACTACTGACCCGTGCCGGGCACCGACGTGAAAGTCACTGTACAGCCGTAACTGCCGCAATCCTGCCGACCTACGTGCCGCATCAGCGAGTTTGTGGCATTTAGCCTCATCCTATCCATCACTAGGAGTAGACGATGGCACCAGAAGCCGTACGAGAAATGTATCGACTGATAGACGCACGGGAGTTCGGAGCATTTGCCGAGCTATATGACAAGGATGCCGTCTATTACCGTCCCGGCTGTGACGCCTTGGTGGGCCGTGAGCAGATCGAGCACTACTACGACAAGAAGCGAAACATCCGAAGTGGCAAGCACACCGTGTCGCGAGTTGTGCAGGATGGCCAGACCATTGCGGTGGAGGGCAGCTTCAGCGGTGTCCTGGACGACGGTCGCGAACAGGAACACCGTTTCGCGGAGTTCTTCGAACTGTCCGATGACGGATTGTTCACCCGACGCGACTCCTTCCTCTTCGTCACCACTTTCTAAGGACACTTCATGACAACGACCAGCGTTGCCGCTACCAGCGAATCACGTGCCAGCGAGCAACAGGGCGAAGCGGGAATTCAATCTGCTCAGATCGGCGCCTTCACCGAGCACATGGTGAGCATGCGGTGGACTCCGGAAACCGGGTGGTCAGATCCAGAGGTCACCGATCACGCTCACCTGACCCTGTCCCCGGCCACAGCCAGCTTCCACTACGGCCAGTCGATCATCGAGGGCCTCAAGGCGCACCGCCAACCGGACGGCTCGCTCGCGGTGTTCCGGCCGCGTGATCACGCCCGTCGCCTGCAGCGCTCGGCGAGCCGGTTGTCCATGCCGCCGTTGGCCGAAGAGATGTTCTTACAGGCGATCGAGGAACTCGTCCGCGTCGATCAGGCCTGGGTGCCTGACGATCCAGGCTTCAGCTTGTACCTGCGTCCGTTCATGTTCGCCTCGGAGATCAACCTGGTACCGCGACCGGCACGCGAGTTCACCTTCATCGTCATCGCATTCGTGATCGGCAATTACTTCGGCGAGGGCGCCGACAACCTGTCGGCCTGGGTGTGCCGCGACTACCCGAGAGCCTTCCCAGGTGGGACCGGCAACGTCAAATCGGCCGGTAACTACGCCCCCACGTTGCCGGCTCAAGAGGCCGCGGCAGCCGCCGGCTGCCACCAGGTCGTTTGGCTGGACGCCGTTGACCGTCGCTGGGTCGAGGAGATGGGCAGCGCGAACATCTTCTTCGTCCGTGGCTCGAGTCTCGAAGCCGTCGTCGTCACGCCCGACCTGACTGGGAGTTTCCTGCCCGGCATCACGCGTGACACGGTGTTGAAGGTGGCGGCGCAGCTGGGCTACCGCACAGAGCAGCAGCAGGTCTCGGTGGACCAGTGGCGGTCGGAGTCCGAGTCAGGCCGAATCACCGAAACCTTTGCGTGCGGCACCGCTGCGGTCGTCACGTCGGTGGCCCGGGTCCAGGACGGCGACCAGAGCTGGATGATCGGCGACGGCAAGCCCGGACCGGTCACCCGGGCGATCCGCCAAGCCATCCTCGATCACCACCGCGGGCTCTGCGATGATCCTGAGGGCTGGCGCTATCCGATCGCGCCTGACGCGCGCGCATGACAACCGCGCAGGATCTCCAGCTCCGCATCGACGGTGCGAGGTTGCTGGATCAGCTGGACCGCTTGCGGGCCGTCGGCGCAACCGTGGACGGCGGCGTGTCCCGGTTGGCTTTCACAGCGGCTGATGTGGCGGGTCGCGACTTGGTCGCTGACTTCATGCGCGCAGCGGGCTTGGAGGTCCGGGTGGATCCGGCTGGCAACCTGATCGGATCCCGGGCCGGCCGGCTGGCCGGGCTACCGGCGCTGGTCCTCGGCTCACACCTGGACACTGTGCCCGGTGGAGGCGCCTACGACGGCGCGTACGGTGTGGTGGCCGCGGTCGAGGTGCTGCGAACCCTGCGCGATCGCCAGATCCAACTCGACCGCCGGGTCGACGTGGTCGCTTTCAGCAACGAAGAAGGCGCCTCCGGCGCTCCGGCAATGTTCGGCTCCCGAGCCGTCGCAGGCCGGGTCACCGCCGATGAGTTACGTCAGACGGTGAATGACGGCCGGACGGTGGCTGAACTTCTCGACGGTGCCGGCGGCGACAGCGCCCGGATCGAGCAGGCGCGCTGGCCAGCCGGCACTACCAGCTGTTATCTGGAGTTGCACATCGAACAGGGCCCGATCTTGGAGGCCCAAGGCCTGCACATCGGTGTCGTGGAGGGTATCTCCGGCCGGCAGACGGTGGAGATCACCGTGCATGGTGAGACCAACCACGGCGGCACCACCCCGATGGAGTCGCGCAAGGACGCCTTGGTCGCCGCGGCCGAGGTGGTGCTCGCGGTTCCTGGGCTGGCCGGCGAACACGGCCTTGTCCGGGTGGCTACAGTCGGCGATTGCCGTGTCCAGCCCGGTGCATGGAATGTCATCCCGGGCCAGGCGCGGCTGGTGGTGGACCTGCGCGACCTGTCCACCGAGGCGATGATCGCCGCCCTGGCCGAACTGCGGCGTCAGGTCGCCCAGGTCGCGAGCCGAACCGGCACTGACATCGAGGTGACGCCGTTGCAACGAATCCCAGCGGCACTGTGTGACAAGCAGCAGTTCCAGCTCATCGAGGAGGTGGCGAGCAGCTTGCGACTGCGGTACCGCTCCATGCCCAGCGGCGCCGGTCACGATGCGCAGTGGATCGCTGAGATCGCCCCGATCGGCATGGTCTTCGTGCCCAGCCACGGTGGGGCCAGCCACGTCGCCCGTGAATGGACCGATCCAGCCGACCTGATCAACGGCGCCGACGTGCTGCTCGGCTGCACGCTGGCGGAAGGAATGGCGAAGTGACTTCGCAACCAGCCCAGCCGGCGCCTTCGGCCCGGATGGCCACGGCCATCCAGCGTGGCATGTGGCTGGCGTGGAGGCTCGATCCCGACAGCGTCGCCTACACGGTTGCCACCGCGGCCAGGCTGACCGGCCCGCTCGACGTCCGGGCGCTGCAGGACGGTCTGGACGAGGTCTGTCACCGGCATGAGATTCTGCGGACCACGTTCAGCTTGCTGGACAATGACCTGATCTCGGTTGCCCATTCCAGCCACGTGGCGATTGACCTCACCGACCTGAGCACGTTGCCGATCGAGCAGGCAGCGCAACAGGCGACCCACCTGGCCAAGGCTGCGCTGACAATCCCGTTCGACCTGCAGCATGGCCCGCTGGTGCGAGCCGTGCTGCTGCGCCTGCGGCCGGAGGAGCACGTGCTGGTGCTGTCATTGCATCACGCGGTGTGCGACGGCTGGTCGATGCAACTGCTGCTTGCTGAGTGGGGCCAGGAGTACGGCGCCCGAACGGGCCAGCACGGTCCACCGGTCATCGGCCACGTCGAGCGCTACTGGGATCACGTCCCAGCCGCAGCCGACGGCTTCGCCGTGGACCTGGGCTACTGGCGGGAGCAACTACGCGGCGCCGGCCCGCTGGACCTGCCCGCACCGACCGTGCCACCGGTAGCTGGTGCAGCCGGTCACCAGTTCCAACTTGACGCCGCGCTGTTGTCGCAGGTCGACGAGTGCGCTCGGGACACCGGCACCACCCGCTACGTCGTGCTGCTGGCGGCGTTCAGCGCCACGCTCGCCCGGGTGTGCCGCACCGGCGACGTGAGCGTGGGCACGACTGTCTCGACCCGCTCCACCATGGAGTCGCACGAAGCCATCGGACCGCTTTTCAACACCGTGGTGCTGCGTACTGCGCTGAGTCCTGAAGCATCGTTCTCCGACGTCCTGGACGACGTCCGAGAAGTGGTGATCTCGGCGCTGGAGCACTGTGCGATCCCCTTCGAGCAGGTGCTCAACGCCGTCCGGGCCGACGCGCGCTCGACCACCCGCAATCCGCTATTCAACGTCTTCTTCGAACTGGATCACGACGACGAGCGGCCGCTGGAACTGCCGGGCCTGACCAGCGAGAATCTGCGAGTCGGTTACGACGAGCCGAAGACCGCCTTGATGGTGGCGCTGAAGCCGGATGGCAACGGTCTGCGCGGTTGGATCAGCTACCGGACCGACACCTGCGACGTCGCCCTGGTCGCCATGGTGGCAGCTGCCTATCCGACCTTGCTGCAGGACGCGGTGCGCGACCGGCATCGAGCTGTGTCCGAGCTGAACCTGCTGCCGGCAGCCGCCGCGGCAATGGTCACCGAGCAATTTCCCGATGGCGGCAAGAGCGACGTGCCCGGCATCGCAGTCCATCAGTGGTTCGAGCGGCAGGTCCTTGAGAGCCCGCATGCAATCGCCGTCCGAGAGCTCGACGGCAGGGCGGTCCAGCTGACCTATGCCGAACTCAACAGCCGGGCCAACCGACTCGCCCGGCGCCTCGTCAGCCTCGGTGTCGAGCCGGAATCGCGGGTTGCGGTGCTGCTGCCGCGTTCAGTGGACCTGCTCGTCGCCTTCCTTGCCGTATGGAAGGCCGGCGGCGCCTACGTGCCACTCGATCCCAGCTTTCCAGCCGCCCGCCTGCGCTATCAGGTACGCGACAGCGGCGCTGCCGTCCTGATCACCCGGACCGACCTGGACGCGATCGGCGCCGGCCTCGAGCTGGCGATCGTGCGTACCGACGGCGACGCCGACACGATCGCCGAGCAGGCCGACGGCAACCTGGACCGGCCAAGCCTGCCCGGGACGCTGGCCTATGTCATCTACACCTCCGGCTCGACCGGCGCCCCCAAGGGCGTCCTGGTCGAGCACCATGGCCTGGTCAACTTTCTGCACTGGTGCGTTCAGCGCTACGCCGATCTCGGTGACGGAGGAGCACCGCTGTTCTCCTCGGTCGCCTTCGACATGGTGGTGCCCAACCTCTACACGCCACTGCTCATGGGGCAGTCGGTTCACATCGTAGGCGAGGACGTTACGCCCGACCGGCTCGGCGAGGTGCTGGCATCGGCGGCGCCGTACAGCTTTGTCAAGCTCACACCGGGCCATCTGCAGCTGCTCAGTTGGCAGCTGACTCCGCGGCAGGCCAGCGGTCTGGCCCATCAGCTGGTGGTGGGAGCCGACGCGTTCCCGGCGAGCGTGCTTCAGGCCTGGCGAGTCCTGGACCCGGACACGCCCGTGCTGAACGAGTACGGACCGACGGAGGCGTCAGTGGCTAACTGCGTCCACGAGACCGGCCGCGGCTCCAGCGCGGACGGCTCGTCGACGCTGCCGATCGGCAGGCCCATCCCTAACACCACGATCTACGTGCTGGCTCAGAACGGCAAGCCGATGCCGATCGGCCTTGCCGGCGAGCTTTACATCGGCGGTGACTGCGTCGCCCGCGGTTACGCCAACAAGCCGGCGGTCACCGCACGCAGCTTCGTACCCGATCCCTTCGGCCCGGCCGGCGCCCGGCTGTACCGCACCGGTGACCTGGGACGCTGGCGGCCCGACGGCGAGCTGGAGTTCCTGGGCCGGATCGATGACCAGGTGAAGATCCGTGGCTACCGGGTCGAGCCAGGCGAGGTAGAGGCAGCGCTGGTCGCGCATCCTGCGGTGACGCAGGCGCTGGTCACCGTCTCGGCCACCCCAGCCGGGCAGCACGCGCTCGTCGCTTACGTCGTCGCCGCGCACGAGGCGAGCCTGGACACCTCGCAGTTGCGATCTGACCTCAGCGCGAGCCTGCCAGACTACCTGGTTCCCTCGGCCTTCGTCAGGATCACAGACATTCCATTGACCGAGAACGGTAAAGTCGATCGCTCGACGCTACCCGAGCCTACCTGGGAGACTGGTTCCGCCGAGCCCAGCTCAGACCTCGAACGCGCGGTCACCGACCTGCTGAGCCAGATCTTGGACGTTCCGATCGGGCGGCACGACAACTTCTTCGAACTGGGCGGTAACTCCCTGTTGGCTCTGTGCGCGACCGAACGGCTCAAGCAGCGAGTGGGCAGCACGCTGTCGTTCCTGGACTTCCTCGACTCCCCCACCGTTGCCGGCATCAGCGCTGCCATCGCCGCTCCGGCGACCGACGGCGACTCTGCGCAGCGCTGCCTGGCTCCGCTGAATTCGGACGGGCCGGGCATGACCACTGTGTTCGTGCATCCGTTGGGCGGAACCGTCTTCTGTTACCGCAACCTCATCGATGCGCTGCGCGGCGTGGCCCCGCTGTACGGACTGACCCTCGCCTCGCTGCTAGGCCCCGAACCGAAGGAGCAAAGTCTTGAGGAGCTGGCGGCGCGTTATGCCGACGAGATCGCAGAATCAGTAACCGGACCAGTGGTCGTGGCGGGTTGGTCAGCCGGCGCGATCACCGCTTTCGAGACGGCGTGTCAGCTGCGGTCGCTGGGAGTAGAGGTGGCCCTGCTTGCGTTGCTGGACCCCAGCGCGCCGGACGAGAGCGCCGCATGGCGGCGCTACGTCCGTCAATTGCGGCAGCTGCGATCACGGCTGGGCACGGCACCTGAGTACGAACGCGCTGCCGAATTCGAGAAAGCCCTCGGCTCAGACCTGTTCCTATCAATGGGCATCGATCCCTCGACCTGTCGCGATTACTCCCTGTTCCCACAGGATGTGCTGGAGATCTGGCAACACCAGCTCGAGCTGCTTGCCTTTTACGAACCGGCGAAGTATGACGGCCCGGTCGCCGTACTGACCTCGCAGGAGCCGGAGTCAACCCAGCAGTCAGACCACCTCGACAGCTGGCAGGACCATTTCACCGAAGCGGTGCAGCACCACACCGTCGACGGCGACCACCTCTCGATGATGCAACCGCCGGCCGTCGGGGC
>DASVQQ010000030.1 GCA_036389035.1 Jatrophihabitans sp. | reverse complement strand
AGGAATGCCGAGACCGCACCGGCCAGGTCACCCCGGTCGGCCAACGTGGTCGCCAGCTCCACCCAGGCTCGTGCCGCGGTACGGCTCGCGCCCAACGCGCTCAGGGTCGTGGCGGCCTCGGTGAAATGGTGCAAGGCGCGCTCGGTATCGCCTTGCGCGCTCACCGCGGCGGCCAGGGCGACGGTTGCGCGCCCGTACTCCAGCCGGGCCAGCGGGCCGAGCAGTTCCCGGGAGCGCTCGGCGTCCGCTATCGCGGCATCGATGTCGCCCAGTTCGAGATTTCCACGCGACAGCTCGGTCAGGGCGTAGGCCTGCGCCACCTTGTCCTGCACGTCGGACAGCACCGCCAGGGCTTGATTGAGCACCGTAACCGCTTCTTCCGGGCGCGGCGGATCGGCACGAAGCAGGATGTAGCCCTGCAGGGTCAGCAGGCTGCCCAGCGGCCGCTGGTCCGGCCCGTGCCGGAAGACCTCCAGTGCCTCGTCGGCCAGTTCCAACGCCTCCAGGTACCGCCCGCGCTCGGCGGCCACCAGGCTCGCGTTCCAGATGATCGCCCCGCGGGCCTGCGGCGACCTCACCCGGGACGCCCGCTCCAGGCCTTCATTGAGCAGGTTCTCCGCCTGACGCAACTCGCCGAGCTCGTACCAGGCCGCGGCCACGGTGGCCAGCAACTGGACGGATTGCTCGGAGTCCTGAGCTCCCAGCCGCCCGTACTCCTCCAGCGCCCGGTTGCCCACCTCGATGGCCCGATACAACTCGCCGAGCTCGAACAGGCACCGGCACCAGCCTTGGGCCACCGCCAACGACACCGTGTGCGCCGGGTCCAACAGGCCGGAGCGAACGCAGCTCTCATACGTCTCGACCGCTTCGGTCAGGCGTCCCTCGTGTTGCAGCGCCTTGGCCAGCCCGAGCATTGCCCGGACGCGCACCATCGGATCCTCGACCCCGTCCTGCAAGACCCGCTGATAGCCGTCCCGAGCTGTCGCCGCCTCACCCGACTGCAGGCTGAGATCCGCGTGCCGGACGGCGAGCGCCGCTGGGCGTTCCTGCTCACTCGGGTCACCCAGAAGTTCGTTCGGGCGGCAGCCCAGTGCCCGGGCGAGAATCTCTACCGTCTCGCGGGTGGGCTGGCGACGATTTGACTCCAGAAGCGATATATAACTGACGGAGAGCAACTGGCCGGCAACCTCGGCCTGGGTCATGTTTCGCGCCAGTCGAAGCGCGCGGAGCTGCTCACCGAACGCCACTGGTATCTCCACTTGACCGGCTTAGGTTTATTGGTGTAAACCAATTATACCTATCCCGGTAAAGCCTCTATTCGGCACCCGTAGTTTCCCTCCCCACGAGAAAGACCAGTCGAATGCATAGGTTATTTACTCGTGCCCGCGTAATGCAAACCGTTCTTATCCCTACCACCGTCGCCATACTCTCCGTTTCGGTGTGGCCACACTCGCTGACCATCCCCTCCATGGTCATCGACGGCCAAGTCATGAAGGTGCTGAAGAAGGTGAGTCCTCAGGGACCGCCCTCTTGCTGCATGGACCTCTGAACAACCCGGATCCAGGGGCCTCAAGTCCCGCATGCAGTGCTCGCAAGCAGCGTCTGGACCCTGACTTCGGAGTGTGACCTCAGCTCGGGCCGGCAGCCGATCAACTTCCAGCCGCTCGCGGCACCGACACTCGATTATTCCCCAGTGGCCTCGCGATGTCGCGCATTAAATTAACCGCTCGACCAGCGGCTTGAGCTGGCACCGTGAGGAAGTAGGGGCGACGCCCACTCGCATCATTTTCCCAGATGGCGGGATTTGTATATCATCGGACTGCATAAAGGCTTTGGCGGTGACTCCGAGTGCCCGAAAAACCTTTTTTGTAAATACCAAGTCAATTGTTGACAAGCTATTTACCGCGACTTACTATGAGAGTGCCAGCCCTTCATCACCCCAAGCCATCCAGTGGGCTCTTCCGCAAGAAGAGCTTGCGGCTCGGCTGGACCAGATGCGGTCACATCTGGTCCAGCCGAGTCGTCGGCCTGGGACAGCTGACGGCGCGCCCACACACGGGGGTGGGCGCGCGCCAGGCTCGTCCTCAGGCACCGGCCGTGACGTCAGGGTGCATGCCAGCCGGATCCGGGGGCGAGCTCGAGGTTCGCGCGACGTATCAGATGTGAGGGATTCCCCTCCTTTCCAGCGCACCCGGTCCTAAGCTCCGCGCAAGCGCAGCGCCGTTGGCAAGCGCCGGTGTCTTGGGGGTCACAATGGCGACGATGAGCCGCGGTCCGGTCCCATGGGCAGCAGCCGTACCGGCACCCGGCCCGCGCCGCGCGCTAGGGATGGTTCTGGCCACGGTGCTGGTGCTGCCAGTGGCAGGGTGCGTCCAGCAAGCCAGGACGGCGAGCGGCTCGTCAACCAACGCGAGTTCGTCGGTCGGCACCGCCATCGCGCCCTCGTCGTCACCGGTCACCACCGCGGCCGCTCTCCCGGCGGCGAGCACTTCTGCACCTTCCAGCAGCACAGCACCCTCCACCAGCACAGCGCCTTCCAGCAGCGCAGCGCCTTCCAGCAGCGCAGCCAGCAGCGCCCCGACCGTGCGGCCGAGCGCCTGGCCGACCCAGCGACCGAGTCCGATCACCGGCCTGCTCGGAACGGAATGGACCCGGATTCCCACCACCAGCCGGGTGGTGGCACTGACCTTCGACGCCGGCGCCAACGCCGAAGGCCTGACCTCGATCCTCACCACGCTCAACGCCAAGATGGTGCCGGCCACGTTCTTCCTGACCGGTGACTTCGTGAAGAACTTTCCCAGCGAAGCTCGCCGGATCGGCCCGCAGCACCGGCTGGGCAACCATTCGGTCAACCATCCGCGGTTCACCGAGTTGACCGATACGCAGATCCGCAGCCAGGTGCTCGACGCCGGCGCCAGCATCAAGCGGGTCACCGGCGCCGAGCCGGCGCCCTGGTTCCGCTTTCCCTACGGCGACCGCAACCCGCGGACCATCGGCCTGGTCAACTCCGCCGGGTACCTGCCCATCGGGTGGACGGTGGACACCCTCGGCTGGAAGGGCACCAGCGGCGGGATCACCGGCGACCGCGTGCTGCAGCGGGTCCTCGACACGCTGGCACCCGGCGCGATCGTGATGATGCACGTGGGCTCGCATCCGACCGATCACTCGACGCTCGACGCCGACACGCTACCGAAAGTCATCGACGCGCTCCGGGCGCGCGGCTACGGCTTCGTCACGCTCGAGGCGATGCTGCGCAAGGCGGCGGCCACCAGCTGACGGCCGCTACCCGATGACAGCCGCCACCGGCTGACAGCCGCTACCAGGTGACCGGGAAGGCCGAGATGCCGCCGTTGATCCGGTCGTGGCGCCACGGGAGCTCGTCCAGCGGCACCGCGGGCGCCAGCTTCGGCATCCGCCGCATCAAGGTGGCCAGCGACAGCTCGATCTGCATCTTGCCCAGCGCGGCGCCCAGGCAGAAGTGCGGGCCGAACCCGAAGGTCAGATGGGGCGAGGTCGGCACCCGCTCGATGTCGAAGACATTGGGGTTGGGAAAGAACCTGGGGTCGCGGTTGCCGAACCACGGCAGCGCCATCACGCAGTCCCCGGCGCGCATCGCCACGCCGCCGAGTTCGGCGTCGGCGGCCAGCACCACCACCCGGAACATGGCGCTCACCGTGGTGTAGCGCAGGATCTCATCCGTTGCTGAGGCCGCCTTCTCCTCCGGCGCGGCCCGCAGCTTGTCCAGCTGCTCGGGATGCAGGAACAGCGCGCGCATCCCGGTGCTGGTCGAATTGATCTCGATGCCGCCGAGGAGCACGCCCATGCCGAGTTCGACCACCTCCTCATCGGTCAGCCCGCTGGACTGCTGCTCACCGGCCCAGACCGAGAGCAGGTCCTCGGCCGGCGCGCTCCGCTTGGCCACCAGCTGCTCGCCCAGGTAGACCCGCAGTTCCCGCTGGGCTTCGGCCGCGGGCGCCGAGCCGTAGGCAAGGATCGAGTTGACCCCCGCGACCCAGTCGTAGAACTGCTCCCGGTCCGAGGCCGGAACGCCGAGGACGTCGCACACCACCAGCAGCGGAAGCGGCGCCACCAGCCCGCTCACCAGGTCCCCGGGCCGGCCGCCGGACATCATGGCGTCGATCAGCTCGTCGACCCGCCGCTGCACCCGGGGCCGGTAGGTGTCCATCCGCCGTGCGGTGAACGCGCGGCTGGCTCCCCGGCGGACGCACGCGTGCGCCGGGCCGTCCATCACCAGCGAGCGCGGGCCGTCCCCGGTGGGCGCCGCGGTGTCACCCGAGGTCAGTCGCGAGAAGCGCGGGTCGGCCAGCACCGTGCAGCAGTCCTCGTAGCCGAGCACCAGCCAGCACTTGCGGCCATCGGGCAACCGCACCTGGCTGACCGAGTTCGTCTCGATCATCCCCAGCAGCTCCTGCGACAGCTCGCCGGTGAACGGCTCGAACGGGTACTGCCGCACCTCGGAGGCGAGGGTCATCTTCGATTTCCTACTTAAGGCCGTGGGCTGAATGGGTCTGATGGGAATCGGGTAAGACTGCGGTACGGCGCGGTCGGGAGTCAATGTCCTGGGATCGGCCGCCTCATCCGCACCCGGCCGGCGCGTCCGGGTCGAAGGCCGCCTCGATGGCCACCTGCTCCACGCCATGGGCGAAATTCTCGATCTGCTCCTCGGTGAAGCAGGCCATGTCGAAGATCAGCTGCAGGTGGACGGTGTCGCCGTGATCCTCGACGGTGATGAAGGCCTGCTCGTGCAGATGGTCCAGGGTGCCGTCCCAGGAGAACCAGGTCTCGGGTCGCTTCCGGAGGATCTGGTCCCTGCTCACCTCGGCGGTGCGCGCCAGCTCGTCGGTCATCCGCCGGGTGGTCATCCGCCGGTCGTTGATCCGGCAGCTCACCTGCGCCTGATAACCGCGCTCGGCATCCAGCCGGACCATCAGCTCGTTGAGCCGCTCGGGGTCGTAGTAGGCGTGCAGGCCGCCGGCCAGCAGTGCCCGCCGGCCACGTGCGATCACCTGGTCCAGAGTGGCGCCGGCGAGGTCGACGATGACGAGGGAGTTCTGGGCGATCGGAGCGATGACCTCGGCCATGCCCGGTCGGAACCGGTTGCTCGAGATGACCTTGGCGGTCAGTGTGCTGAGGCCCACGGCTCGCCCGAGCGCGGTCACGATGACGCCGAAGAGCACCCGGGAGGTGTCCATGCCGGTCCGCTGGGCGATGGCCAGGATCGCCAGGTGGGCGGCGGGCGAACTGAACCGGGCATGCCAGAAGCGCTTGCCCTGCCGGCCGTCGGGATGGACCGGCTCGCCGAAGGTCCGCGGCGGGATGTCGCGCAGGTGGGACTCCCAGTAGTTCAAGGATCGGTCGTTGGCCTTGAGCGCCTGCGGCGTCCGCTCCCGCTCGGCGAGGTCCAGCAGATGCATCGCGCCACCGGCCGGCCGGCCGGTGGTGAACTCGTCCATCAGCATCGTGATCGCCGTGCCGTCGATGACCAGGTGGTTGTAGCACGGCACCCGGTACAGCGCCACGCCGTGCTGCCGGACCACCCCGAAGCGGATGGGCAGATCGCGGTAATGGTCGAAGGGCGTGAGCAACCAGTCCAGCCAGAGCTGGTCGATGTACTTGCCGACCTCGACGGGGTCGTCCTCGCCGCCGAAGTCCAGCACCTCGACGGCGACCTCACCGGAGCCCACCACCACCTGGCTGTCCCTGCCCTGGGCGTCGGTGTCCAGCCGGACCCGCAGCGCCGGATGCCGGCTGACCAGGCTGCTCAACCGCGCCGCCAGGGTCTCGGCGGTGTCGCCTTCGGCCAGTGCCTGCGCGCCGCTGGCGTTGAGTGAGAAACCACTCTCACGGATGTCCTGCAGAACCGCCTTCTGCCCCCAGGTCAGCGGCGCCGGGCCCGCAACCGTCGAGGAGAACGGCAGGACGACTCGGCTCTCGACTGGCTGCACGGACATGGACGTATCAGAACAAGGCACTGGCAGAACGTCAAACCCGGGTTCCGCGGCCCCGGATGGCCGGCTCAACCGCAGCCGGCCGGCGCCGCCGGGTTGAAGGCCGCCTCGATGGCCACCTGCTCCACGCCGTAGGCGAAGTCCTCGACCTGCTTTTCGGTGAAGCAGGTCATGTCGAAGATCAACTGCAGATAGAAGGTGCGGTAGTCCTCGATCGTGATGAAGGCCTGGTCGGGGCAGGTGTCCAGCGTGCCGTCCCAGGAGAAGAAGGTCTCGCCCAGCCGGGCCTCGATGTCGGCCGGCGTGACCCGAGCCGCGCGCACCTCCTCCGCCATCCAGCGCTGGGTCGTCCTGCGCCGGTCGTTCATCCGCAAGGTCACCTCGGCGGGGTAGCCGCGCTCGGCGTCGAGGCGGGCCATCAGCTCGGTGAGGTGGTCCGGGTCGTAGTAGGCGTGCATGCCGCCGGCCAGCAAAGCCTGCCGGCACCGGGCCATCACCTCGTCCACCGTGGCGTTGGCGAGGTCGACCGAGATGATGGCGTTCTGGGAGAGCTGGGCGATGGTGTCGGCGAAGCCGGGCCGATACCGGTTGCTGAGAATGACCTTGGCCCGCAGCCGGTCATGGCCCATGGCGCGTCCCAGTGCGGTGGCCAGAACCCCGAACATCACCCGTGAGACGTCCGCGCCGGATCGCTGCGCGATGGCCAGCACCGCCTGGTAGGCGGCCTGCGAGGCGAACCGGCAGTGCCAGTAAGGCTTGCCCAGCCGGCCGTCCGGGTGCACCGGCTCGCCGAAGGTGCGGCCCGGGATGTCGCGCAGCTGGGACTCCCAGTAGCGCATCGCCCGCCGGCTGACCTTCTGGGCCGCCTCCGAGTGCTCGTACTCGGCGAGCTCCAGGATGCTCAGCGGCTTGGCGGCGCCTGCCACGACGCGCGGGACGCCCACCCCGAGGTCGGGCATCAGGTACGTCATCGAGGTGCCGTCGATGACCAGGTGGTTGAACGACAGCACCTGGTACCTCGCCGCGCCGCGGTGCCGGATGATCCCCATCCGGACCGGCCACTGGTCGTAGTGGTCGATGGGCACGAGCTGCCACTCCTGCCAGAGCCGTTCGGTGTACTCGGCGACTGCGGCCGGCTCGTCGGAGTCGGCGAAGTCGAGCACCTCGACGGCTGCCTCGCCGGAGCTGAACACCTTCTGGCAGAGGCCGCCCTGCGGGTCTCTCACGAGCCGGACCCGCAGCGACGGCTGCTTGCTGATCAGCTCCCCCAGCCGAGCCGCCACGGACTCCACCGTGGTGCCCGGCGCCAGGTGCTGGGCGCCGGTGGCGTTGAGGGGGATGCCCATGTCGCGCTGGTCCCGTAGGAGCGCCTTCTGCCCCCAGGTCAGCGGCCCGACGCCTGACAGCGTTCCGGCGAAGGGCACGACGACGCGGCTCTGGACCGGCTGCAGGGACGTGGCCGTGTCAGAAGAGGTCACCGGTGTCTGGTCAATCTCGATCGCGCGCTCAATTCTTGACCACGGCCTCGATCGCGGTGCGCAGCTGGGCACGGCTCGGTTGCACCGCCAGGTCCAGCGAGCGGGCGAAGGGCAGCACCGCGCCGTCGGGCCGGGTGACCCGCTTCGGCGGGGCGGTCAACCGCATCTCCTCGGCCGCGGTGGCCAGGATCTCGCCGCCGATGCCGCAGGTCCGGTTGGAGTCATCGATCACCACCAGCCGCCCGGTGCGCTCCAGCGAGGCGGCCAGGCCGTCCCAGTCGAAGGGGTACAGGGAGCGGGGATCGAAGACTTCCACCGAGATGGTGTCGGCGAGCTCATCGGCGACCGCGATCGCATCGTGCACGAGGTGTCCGACCGCGACCACCGTCACGTCCGTTCCCTGCCGGTGCAGCCGGCCGACGCCCAGCGGCACCGGGCCCAGCGTGTCGTAGTCGACGTCCTCGCGCTGGGCCACCGCTCCGGCCGGGGCGAACACGATCACCGGGTCGTCGTCGCGGATGGCGGTGATCATCAGGCCGTAGGCGTCCGTCGGCGTCGCCGGCACCACCGTCTTGATGCCGACATGGGCGAACAGGCTGTAGGGATGGTCGGAATGCTGCCCGGCCCAGCCGGTGCGCGAACCCGAACTCGGCAGCAGGTAGGTGACCGGGACCTTCAGCTGGCCGCCGGTCATCAACGAGAACTTGTGAGCCTGGTTGGCGATCTGCTCGAAGACCAGGTAGAGCAATGACGGTATCTGGAACTCGATCACCGGACGGGCCCCGGCCATCGCCGCGCCGGTCGCCACGCTGGTGAACCCCTGCTCGGAGATCGGCATGTCGACCACCCGCTCGGGACCGAAGCGCTTGAGCAGCCCGATGGTGACGTTGCTGACCGCCACGCCGATGTCCTCGCCGAACACGCACACGGCCGGGTCGCGTTCCATCTCGTCCCCGAGGGCCCGGTTGAGCCCGCGCAGGAACGACATGTTCGGCATCAGCTCACCCCCGCCCGGCCGCGCAGGCCGTCGGCGTAGAGGTAATCCAGCGCGCCCGCGGGATCGGGCTCGGGGCTGTCGGCCGTGAACCGCTCGGCCTCGTCCAGCAGCGCCTCGATCTCGGCGTCGATCTCGGCCCGGACCGGCTCGGGCACCCGCTCGCCCTGGATCTCCACCGGGTCGCGGACGGTTCCGGCGGCGACCTCGTCAGCCGTCCGGTAGCGCGGGCGGGCGACGTGCTCCCAGGTGTGGTGGGCGTCGAACCGGTAGGTGAGGCACTCCAGGAACGTCGGCCCGTCCCCGGCCCGGGCCCGGTCGACGGCGGCCGACGCCGCGGCCAGCACCACCTCCGGGTCCATCCCGTCCACCGTCTCGGCCGGGATGCCGAACGCCTCGGCGCGGCCGGTGATCGAGCCGGCGGTCGACTCGTTGACCCGCATCGTGGTCGCGAAGCCGTTGTTCTCGCAGATGAACAGGACCGGCGCGTGCCACAGCGAGGCCAGGTTCAGCGCTTCGAGCAGCACGCCCTGGTTCACCGCGCCGTCGCCGAAGAAGGTGACCGCGACCCGGTCGTTGCCGGCACGGCGCTGCCACCAGGCCGCCCCGGTCGCGATCGCGGCCGCCGCGCCCACGATCGCGTTGGCCCCGTAGATGCCGACGCCGACGTCAGCGGCGTGCATCGAGCCGCCGCGGCCCCGGTTCAGCCCGGTCTCGCGGCCGGCCAGCTCGGCGAGCATCCGGATCGGATCGGCCCCCTTGGCCAGCACGTGGCCGTGCCCGCGATGGGTGCTGGTGATGATGTCGTCGGACCGCAACGCACCGCACACGCCGGCGGCGATCGCCTCCTGGCCGATGTAGGGGTGGATGCCGCCGGGGATCACGCCGCTGCGCACCATCGCGATCGCGCGCTCCTCGAACCGGCGGATCAACCGCACGCAGCGGTACAGCTCGGTCGAGTCAGCCATCAGCTCTCCCTTTCGTGCCGGGGTCGGCGAGGACCAGGCTGACGTTGTGACCGCCGAAGCCGAACGAGTTGGTCAGCACCGCCTGGACCCCGGCCGGCCGCGGCGCCTTGCGGATGTGGTCGACGTCGTTGTCCGGATCGGGATCCTCGAGGTTGTGGGTCGGCGGCAGCAGCCCGCGCTGCAGCGCCAGCGCGCTGATCGCGGCCTCGATCACCCCCGAGGCGCCGAGCATGTGCCCGGTCACGCCCTTGGTCGAGCTGAGCGGCGGCGTGCTGTGCCCATAGACCGTGCGGATCGCGAGCAGCTCGGCGGCGTCACCGGCCTTGGTGCTGGTGCCGTGGGCGTTGACGTAGCCGATGTCAGCAGGTTCCAGGCCGGCGTCGCGCAGCGCCTTGGTCATGCACTGGGCCGCCGCCGAACCGTCCGGGCGCGGTGTCGTCGGGTGGTAGGCGTCGTTGGTCGCGGCCCAGCCGAGCACGTCGGCGTATCGCGCGGCGCCCCGCGCCTGGGCGTGCTCGCGGCGTTCGAGCACCAGCACGCCGGCGCCCTCGCCGAGCACCAGGCCATTGCGCCGCCGGTCGAAGGGGCGGCTGGCGTCCACCGGGTCGGCCCAGCCGTGCGCCAGCGCCCGGGCGTTGCCGAACGCGGCGGCGAAGGTCGGGAACAGCGGCGCCTCGCTGCAGCCGCACAGCACGATGTCGGCCTCGTCGGCCCGCAGGATGCGCAGCGCCTCGCCGACCGACTGGGCGCCGGCCGCGCACGCCGTGCCGACCGACGAGGTAAAGCCCTGGATGCCGAACTTGATCGCGATCCGGGCCGCGCCCATGTTCGGCAGCACGCCCGGCATCAGATACGGGCTGACCCCCAGCCTGCCCTTGCGGGTGTAGAGGGTGACCTGCTCCTCCAGCAACGCCAGGCCACCCACCCCGGACACCACCACCGCGATCCGATCGGGGGCGACGTCCCGGCCGACCTCGATGCCGGCGTCGGCCAGCGCGGTTTCGGCGGCCCGCAGCGCCATCAGGATCGAGCGGTCGACGAAGCGCGCCTCGGTCGCCGGCAGCACGCTGGTCGCCTCGATCTCGGGGCTGAAGGCGGCGACGTCGAGCAGGCCGTGCAGCGGGTGCTCCGGCGCCGGTCGGACCGCGCCGGAGCGTCCCTCACACGTCGCGTCGAACACCTCGGCGGCTGTGGCTCCTACCGGGCTGACCAGTCCGATCCCGGTCACCGCCATGCTTCTGGCCACGATGTTCCCTTCTGGCGTGCGAGCCGGTCACTGCCTCGCTCGGGACGGCTCGCCGCTGACCCGGGTGGCGTACGGGCTCAGGACGCGGAGCTGGCCTGGGCGCGGTCGGCCACCAGCTCGGCGAACTCCCCCACAGTCATGCCCGCGAGCATCTCGGCCTCGTCGTCGTTGAACCGAACGCCGTACTCGTCCTCGACCCGCACCGCCAGCTCGGCCAGAGCAAGTGACTGCAGATCGGCGCCGGCCGGGCCCAGTACCGTGTCGTCGTCGATTCCGTCGGTGCTGTAATTCATCTCCTTCAGCGACTGCAGAAGAAACTGGCGAATGTCGTCTTTCATGACCGACGGTTCCTTTCGGTGGATCGTCCGGGTCGTGCGAACTGCAGCTCGGGGCGGTCGCAGGTAGCGGGGGCCGGCAACCGCCGCCAGCATATCGGCCGGACGCTACCCGTCAGGTGACTGCGCGACTACGGATACCGGTTTATTGCCCCGGCGCCTGCGCGGCCGGCGCCGCTGCCTGCTGGCGCAGGTACTCCGCGCAGCCGGGCAGGCCGCGGGCCGTGATGACCTCGTTGAAGGTGTGAAAGTTCAAGGCGCCGCCGAGCAACGGCAGCAGCTTGGTGACCGGCGTGCCGTACTTCTGCGCGAGGTAGCGATGCACCCCACGGGCCTGGATCATGCTGGCAGCCAGGTCCGAGCCATGCGGGTAATGGATCGAGCTCGCCGACCGGTTGACCAGGAACCGGACGCCCTCCCGGTGCAGCCGGTAGCCCAGGTCGATGTCCTCGCCGCCCCAGCTGCGGATCTGCTCGTCGAAACCCCCGATCGACCTCAGTTGCTCCATCGGCGCCGACACGTTGCAGGTCCAGTAGACGATCCAGGGCGCGGGCAGCCGATCGACATCATCGGCCTGCCTGGCGTAGAAGGACTCGCGGACGTCGACCCAGCGCCCGGTCTGGCGCATCAGCTCGATGCTGGCGTCCGGGTCGTCGAAGTCCAGCGTCCGGATCATCTCCTGCGCGTCGGAACCCTCGCGTCCCCAGCCGTAGACGTAGCCCACCACCGCGACCGGCCCGGCGGCCTGCTGATGGCTCTGGACATGGGCCCGCAGGCAGCCCGAGTGCAGCACCACGCCCGAGTCCACGAAGACGCACACCTCGCCGGTGGCGTGGGCGATGCCGACGTTGCGCGCCTGAGCGACCCGCCAACCCTCATCGGGCTGGAAGAAGTACTTCACATCCAGGCGGTCTCCGAAACCCTGAACCACCTCGGCCGTCGCGTCGCTGGAGCCGTCGTCGACCACCAGCACCTCGAAGGCCGTCCGAGGCAGGTCCTGCGCGCTCAGCGAGTCCAGCGTGCGCCGCAGCAACTCGGCCCGGTTGTAGGTCGGAATGACGACGCTGCACCTCGGGACAGTGGCCACCGATGTCTCCCTGCGTCACTCACGTTGTCAAGACCGGATGAACCCGGGCTGGTACCGGGGCGAGTATGTCCGCACTCCAGCCTGCAGACAAGGACCACCCTCAGGCGTCGAGGTCATATCCGCAGGCACTGCTTACCAGGCGCACCTCGTCGTCGTCCAGCAGGGCACGCATCGAAGCGGGCAGGTCGACCCAGTCCCTGATGTCGCGGCGGGTCCGCCCGCGCAGGCCGGCCGCGTGGATCCGCTTGTCGAACACCGTGGTGTCCAACTGATCCGCTTCCAGGCCGCAGTGCTCGGCGATCCGCGTCTGCCAACGCATCGGGTCCGAGGTCAGGTCCTCGTACCGGACCCGGAGCACCCACGGCGGGACGTCGGCCGGCAGCGACCAGAAACTGCCCGCGACTCGCGTCCAGTCACCCACCACGATCTCGGTGTCGCTCCGGGGCCAGCCACCGCCGGCGGCTCGCTCCCAGACATCGAGGCTACGGAGAACGTCGCGCGGGTCGCGCACGATGTGCACCACCCGGCAGTCGGGAAACAGCCCGTGCAGGGCGATCGCCTCGGCCAGGCCGTAGCGAACTTCCTTGAATCCCCAGATGGGTCGGCCGACGCTCTCAGCCGGTCTGGCGAAGAGAGTCTCGGTGAAGGCGCGCACTGCCTCATCGATGTGGACGTCCTGCGGAGTCAGGTTGGCCATGAAGCTCTGGTGGCCGGCCCGCTCATAGCCCAGGCGTCCGAGCTGCCCGTGCTCTGCTGCCCATTCGTGCAGTCGCCGGCCGGCAGCCAGGATCTGGCGGAGCTGGCCGGCGTGCTCACCCCAGATCAGGACCGCCGGGTGGGAGGACAGCAGTCGCTGGATGAGCGTGCTGCCGCATCGCTGACCCGCCGCGAGGACCAGAACGGGCGCATTCATCCTGGAATCTGCAGGAGATGCCGCGGTCCGGAGTGGTCACCGCACCTCACGACAGTGGCCATCGGCATCTCCTGCATCGCTCAGCTGCGTCCCGCCAGGTGCCGGGGCAGATCGGGGGGCGAGTATGTCCACACTCGGCGCCGTCAGACAAGTTCGGATCGCGGGGAGATCGGCGGCTGGGCGCATGGTCGGGCCGGAACTCACTTTGCGTCTGTTGTAGGCCGATTTGCATCGTCTGGGTGCCACAGCTCACCTTGACCGGCGCCTCACCAGGCGTTCCGGCGCGCGCGATTCTGAGGTTATGCTCGCCGCCATGGCTCTGCTCTCCTATAGCGCCTGCCGCGCGGCCCTCCTCGATGCCACCCGCCGACAAGGCCGCCGATGACCAACCCGTTCGATGACCCGGACGCCAGCTACCTCGTCGTGGTCAATGCCGAGTCCCAGCACGCCCTGTGGCCCGCCTTCGCCGACCTGCCCGCCGGCTGGACCGTGGTGCTGCCCGCCACCAGCCGGCAGGCCTGCCTGGACTACGTCGAGCGGCACTGGACGGATATGCGTCCCAAGAGTTTGATCGAGGCCATGGCGGAGGACTGAAAGGATGTATTTCCAAGCCTTATTCAGACCTCCGATCACGATGACAAATCACGACCCCCGGCCGCAGTCACAATTCGGCCTTAAAGCCTCGAACACATTCAGCAGCAGCTTTAATTGGACTCCCGGAGAGGGGAGAATCGGTCTTGCCGGCGAGCGAGCAGTACCGCACTGTCACTGAGCTGTTCGCCGCTCAGGTCGCCGCGCACCCCGACGCCATCGCCGTCGAATCCAGCACCGACCAGCTGACCTACGCCCAGCTCAACACCGCCGCCAACCAACTCGCCCACCACCTGCGCGCCCTCGGCGTCACCGCAGACACCCG
>DASVQQ010000029.1 GCA_036389035.1 Jatrophihabitans sp. | reverse complement strand
GCTGCGGGTCAGGCTGTGCTGCGGGTCAGGCTGTGCTGCGGGTCAGGCTGTGCTGCGGGTCAGGCTGTGCTGCGGGTCAGGCTGTGCTGCGGGTCAGGCTGTGCTGCGGGTCAGGCCGTGCCCGCCGGTCAGGCCGTGCTGCCGGCCAGGGCGGGCCCTGCCGGTCATCAACGACCGCGCGTCAAAAAGGCCGCCGGATAGCGCCGCAGCAGGACCGCCAACGGGACCCGGCCCTGATACTGCTCCGCGGTGAGCTGGTCCTGGTAAACCCCCGGCCCGAGTTCGAGCACGGTGTCCTGCCAGCCGCCGGCCCGGTGCAGGCCGACCGGCAACCTGGTGGCCACCGCCACCGCGCCGCCGCGGTCGAAGGCGACGGCGTGCTCGGCGGCCGGACCCGAGACGATCAGCGGCAGGTAGCTGCTGAACCGCTCCGGGTGCGCCCGGCGTTCGCGCAGCACCCGGCTGGTCAGCCACAGCTTGGCCGCGCCGACCTGCTCCAGCGGCGGACCGCCACTGCCAGCGGCGCCACTGCCAACGACGCCACTGCCAGCGGCGCCACTGCCGGCGGCGCCACTGCCAGTGTCGAAGCCGGCCAGCAGCTGCCGGCGCAGCTCGAAGTCCACCGGCCGCCGGTTGTCCGGATCGACCAGGGAGTAGTCATAGAGCTCGGTGCCCTGGTAGACGTCCGGGACGCCGGGCATGCACAGCTGCACGAGCTTCTGGGACAGGCTGTTGGACCAGCCGTGCGGGGTGATCTCGGTGATCAGCTCATCGAGCAGCCGGTGCGTGTGCCGATCGTCGTAGGCCCGGTCCACCGCCTGGTGCACCGCCGCCTCGAACGCGGCGTCCGGATCGCGCCAGCTGGTGCCGTCGCAGGCCTCGCGCATCGCCTTCTCGGCGTAGGCGTGCATCCTGTCCCGCTCGATCCAGCCGGCGCCGGCGAAACTCTGCCAGAGCAGGTACCCGAACGCCGGTTGCGGGATCGGGCTGCCGGCCAGCAGCTGCTCGGCGACGCCGTACCAGCGCTCGCCCAGCTCGGGCAGCACCGCCAACCGGGCCCGGACGTCCTCGCTGCGCTTGGTGTCATGGGTGGACAGCGTGGTCATCGACTCCGGCAGCAGCAGTTGGCGCTGCAACTGGGCGGCGTGGAACTCGGCCAGGGTGCAGCCGTAGCCGCCCGGGTCACCGCCGACCTCGTTGAGGCCTACCGCGCGGTTGTAGCGGTAGTAGGCGGTGTCCTCGACGCCCTTGGCCATGATCGCGCCGCTGGCCTGCTCGAACCGGACGGTGACCTCGCGGCCCGCTTCGCCGGCCCGGGCGGACAGCAGCGGCGTCAACTCGGCGATGGCGCGGGCCAGCTCCGGCTTGCGCGTCAGCGCCAGCGCGGCGGCCTCGTCGAGCCGCTCACCGGCCACCGGCTGGTAGGACCGGTACACCCCGAAGGCCACCGCCAGCTCGGTCAGCGCCGCGACCACCTGCTCGTCGGTGCTGGCCAGCTCGGGCGCGGCGGCCCGGACGCCACGGCTGATGCGCAGCAGCTCGGCCTGCAGGATGGTGTCGGCGACCATCCGCTTGCCCCGCTCCAGGTGCTCGGCCCAGTCGCGGTGATCGCCGGTCAGCTCGGCGTAGCGGCGGCTGGCGACCAGCTCGGCGGCCGGGTCATAGAGCAGGTTGTTCACCTCGGCCAGCGCGTCGTAACCGGTGGTGCCGGCCACCGGCCAGCCCGCGGGCAGCCACTCGCCCGGTTCGGTGATCTTCTCCACGGTGATCCAGCTGTCCGGGGCGGCCGCGGCCAGCCGGTCCAGGTAACCGGCCGGGTCGGCCAGGCCGTCCGGATGGTCGATCCGGATGCCCTGGACGTCGCCGGCCCGCACCCAGCGCAGGATCTCGGCGTGGCTGGCGTCGAAGACCGCCGGGTCCTCGACGCGGATGCCGGCCAGCTCGGTGACGGCGAAGAACCGGCGGTAGTTCTGCTCCAGGTCCGCCCGCCGGTAGCTGATCAGCTCGTAGTGCTGGCGGGCGTGCACGTCGGCCGCGCTGTCACCGGGCCCCGCGGTGCCCTCGGCGATCGGGAACCGGTGCTCGTAGTAGCGCAGCTCGTCCCCGGTCACGCTGAGCTGGTCGTCCCCGGCGTCATCGCCGAGCACCGGCAACCTGATCCGGCCGTTGCCGGCCTGCCAGTCGACGTCGAACCAGGCGGCGTACTCCGAGCCCGGCCCCTGCTTGAGCAGTTGCCACCAGGCGTGGTTCTGGGCGGCGTCGGCGACTCCCATGTGGTTGGGCACGATGTCCACGACGGTGTGCAGGCCCAGCCGCCGGGCGGCCTCGGCCACCGCCAGCCGGCCCTGCTCGCCGCCGCGCTCGGGATCGACCTGGCGATGGCTGGTGATGTCATAGCCGTGGTCCGAGCCCGAGGTGGCCTGCAGGATGGGGGACAGGTAGATCGCCCCCGCGCCGAGGTCCGCCAGGTAGTCGGCCAGTTCGGCCGCGGCCGCCAGCGGGAACTGCCGGCGGATCTGCAGTCGGTAGGTCGAGCCGGGTACGCCGACCGGCGCGGTCATTCGCCCAGGCTCCGCAGCACCACCATGGTCCGCGGCGCCACGGTGACCGACGCTCCGGGAAGGATCGGCTTGATGTCGGCGTCCTCGTCGGCGGCGGTGGCGGCGGTGTCCAGCACCACCTGCCAGGAGGAGTGCTGCAGCTCGGACGGCGGGGTGAACTCGATCGGCTCGTGATGTGCTGAGAAGCACAGGATGAACGAGTCGTCGATGACCCGGCCGCCGCGGTCATCGGTGCCGGTGATGGCCTCGCCGTTGAGGAACACCGCGACGGCCCGGCCGAAGCCCGATCCCCAGTCGTCCTCGGTCATCTCGCTGCCGTCGGGCCGCAGCCAGGCGATGTCGGGCAGCGGCGCGCCCTCGCCCTGGCGCTTGACCGGCCGGCCGTCGAAGAACCGGCGCCGGCGGAAGGTCGGGTGGGTGCGGCGCAGCTCGGTCACCTTGCGGGTGAAGGCCATCAGGTCGGTGTCGGCGGACTCCCAGTCGATCCAGGTCAGCTCGTTGTCCTGGCAGTAGCCGTTGTTGTTGCCCTGCTGGGTCCGGCCGAGCTCGTCGCCGTGGCAGATCATCGGCACGCCCTGGGACAGGAACAGGGTGGCGATGAAGTTGCGCTGCTGCCGGGCGCGCAGCTCGTTGACCTCGGGGTCATCCGTCGGCCCCTCGACCCCGCAGTTCCAGGACCGGTTGTGGCTCTCGCCGTCGTTGTTGCCCTCGCCGTTGGCCTCGTTGCGCTTCTCGTTGTAGGAGACCAGGTCGCGCAAGGTGAACCCGTCATGGGCGGTGACGAAGTTGATGCTGGCCACCGGCCGCCGCGCGGAATGCTCGTACAGGTCGGCTGAGCCGGTGAGCCGGGCGGCGAACTCGCCGATGGTGGCCGGCTCGCCACGCCAGAAGTCGCGGACGGTGTCGCGGTACTTGCCGTTCCACTCCGTCCATTGCGGCGGAAAGTTGCCGACCTGGTAGCCGCCGGGGCCGACGTCCCACGGCTCGGCGATCAGCTTCACCTGGCTGACCGTCGGGTCCTGCTGGACGAGTTCGAAGAAGCTGGACAGCCGGTCGACGTCGTAGAACTCCCGGGCCAGGGTCGCAGCCAGGTCGAAGCGGAAGCCGTCGACGTGCATCTCGGTGACCCAGTAGCGCAGCGAGTCCATGAGCAGCGCCAGCACGGCCGGACGGCGGACGTCGAGAGTGTTCCCGCAGCCGGTGTAGTCGGTGTAGCGGGCCTTGTTGCCGCCATCGAGCCGGTAGTAGCCGGCGTTGTCGATGCCCTTGAACGACAGCGTCGGACCGCGCTGGTCGCCCTCGGCGGTGTGGTTGTAGACGACGTCGAGGATCACCTCGATGCCGGCGGCGTGCAGCTGCTTGACCATCGTCTTGAACTCCACGACCTGGCCGCCGTCGGAGCCCGACGCGCTGTAGCCGGCGTGCGGAGCGAAGTATCCGAGGGTGTTGTAGCCCCAGTAGTTGGACAGCTCGCGCCGCAGCAGGTGCGGCTCGCTGACGAAGTGGTGCACGGGCAGGAGCTCGACGGCGGTCACGCCGAGGGACTGCAGGTGCTCGATGAACGCGGGATGGGCCAGGCCCGCGTAGGTGCCGCGCAGCGTGGGCGGCACCTCGGGGTGGCGCATCGTCGCACCCTTGACGTGCACCTCGTAGATGACCGTGTCCGACCATGACGTCCGCAGTGGGCGGTCGCCGTCCCAGGGGAAGTTGTCGTGGACGACGACCCCGCGGGGCACGAAGGGCGCCGAGTCCGCCGGGTCGGGCAGCGAGGGGTCCCGGGGGTCGTGGCCGTAGAGCGCGTCGTCGAGGACCAGCTCGCCGTCGACGGCGCGGGCGTAGGGGTCCAGCAGCAGCTTCGCCGGGTT
>DASVQQ010000028.1 GCA_036389035.1 Jatrophihabitans sp. | reverse complement strand
TCGGGCCGATGACCTCGCCGATCTTGTCGACCGGGATCTTCACCGTCAGGACGCGCGGAGCCGTGGGCGCCATCTCGTCCGGGGCGTCGATCGCCTCGCCCATGACCTCGAGGATCGCGAGGCGGGCCGTACGGGCCTGCTGCAGCGCAGCGGCGAGCACGTTGCTCGGGATGCCGTCGAGCTTGGTGTCGAGCTGCAGCGCCGTGACGAACTCCGGCGTGCCGGCGACCTTGAAGTCCATGTCGCCGAACGCGTCCTCGGCGCCGAGGATGTCGGTCAGCGTGGCGTACTCGCCACCCTCGAAGACCAGGCCCATGGCGATGCCCGCGACCGGCGCCTTGAGCGGCACACCGGCGTTGAGCAGCGACATCGTGCTCGCGCACACCGAGCCCATCGACGTCGAGCCGTTGGAGCCCAGCGCCTCCGACACCTGGCGGATGGCGTACGGGAACTCTTCCTTGCTGGGCAGCACGGGCACGAGCGCCCGCTCGGCCAGCGCGCCGTGGCCGATCTCGCGGCGCTTGGGCGAGCCCACCCGGCCGGTCTCGCCGGTGGAGTACGGCGGGAAGTTGTAGTTGTGCATGTAGCGCTTGGTGCGGTTCGGGCTCAGGGTGTCGAGCTTCTGCTCCAGGCCCAGCATGTTCAGGGTGGTGACGCCCAGGATCTGGGTCTCACCGCGCTCGAACAGCGCCGAGCCGTGCACCCGCGGCAGCACCTCGACCTCGGCCGACACCGTCCGGATGTCGGTCAGGCCCCGGCCGTCGATGCGGATCTTGTCGCGCAGCACCCGCTGGCGGGTCAGGCTCTTGTTCAGCGACCGGTAGGCGGCGCTGATCTCCTTCTCGCGGCCGGTGAACTGCTCGGCCAGTTCGGACTTGGCCAGCTCCTTGATCCTGTCCAGCTCGGTCTCGCGGTCCTGCTTGTCGGCGATGGTGAGCGCCGTGGTGGCGGCATCGCTGTAGCCGGCCGTGACCGCCTGCAGCACGTCGTCCTGGTAGTCCAGGAACACCGGGAACTCCCGGGTCTCCTTCGCGGCTGACGCGGCAAGCTCCATCTGGGCCTGGCACAGCTGGGCGATGAACGGCTTGGCCGCCTCGAGCCCGGCCGCGACGACCTCTTCGGTCGGCTTGGTGGCGCCGCCGGCGACCAGGTCGATGGTGTTCTCGGTGGCCTCGGCCTCGACCATCATGATCGCGACCTCATCGGCGGCCCCGTCCGAGCCCTTCACCACCCGGCCGGCGACCACCATGTCGAAGGTGGCCCGCTCGAGCTCGGAGTGGGTCGGGAAGCCCACCCACTGGCCGTCGATCAGCGCGACCCGGGTGGCGCCGATCGGGCCGTTGAACGGCAGCCCGGAGATCTGGGTGGACGCCGAGGCGGCGTTGATGGCCAGCACGTCGTAGGCGTGGTCGGGGTTGAGCGCCATCACCGTGATGACGACCTGGACCTCGTTGCGCAGGCCCTTGATGAAGGTCGGGCGCAGCGGCCGGTCGATCAGCCGGCAGGTGAGGATGGCGTCCTCGGACGGGCGGCCCTCACGCCGGAAGAACGATCCCGGGATCCGGCCGGCGGCATACATCCGCTCCTCGACGTCGACCGTCAGCGGGAAGAAGTCGAACTGCTCCTTGGGGCTCTTGCCGGCCGTGGTGGCCGACAGCAGCATGGTGTCCTCGTCGAGGTAGGCGACCACGGAGCCGGCGGCCTGCTTGGCCAGCCGGCCGGTCTCGAACCTGATGGTGCGGGTGCCGAAGGATCCGTTGTCGATGGTGGCCACGGTCTCGGTGATGGGTGATACGGCGTCGTTTTCGGACATAGCAGTCCGCCTCTCTGTCGGCAGCGCGATGCGCGCTGTTACGAGCCGGGCGGAGCAGGTCACACGCACATCGGTGAGCCGATTGATCTCGGCGGGTGCGGTGCCGGTCTTCGATCGAAGCGCCTGAGCCACACCAGGTCACAACTGTCACAAACCTGGGTTCAGGACGCCACTACCGAGGACCGACCTCGTGGAGCCGCACTGTCTTCGGCACTGAAGTGCGGATGACGTGAGTGCTCAGCTCCGGCGTTGGATTCAATTGTCGGGGTTCCGCCGGCCGCCTCGGACTGCCGAGGCGCCCCGCGCAACGAGAACGCCGAGCCCTGCGAGAAGCAGGACCCGGCGGCGGAGCTAGCGGCGCAAGCCGAGCCGCTCGATGATCGCGCGGTATCGGTTGACGTCGGTCTTGGTCAGGTAGTTCAGCAGCCGGCGCCGCTGACCGACCAGCAACAGCAGGCCACGCCGGCTGTGGTGGTCGTGCTTGTGGCTCTTGAGGTGCTCGGTGAGGTCGGCGATCCGACGGCTGAGCATCGCGATCTGGACCTCGGCCGACCCGGTGTCGGTGTCAGAGGCGCCGTACTCGGTGATGATCTGCTGCTTGACGTCCTTGGCTAGCGGCACGACGCTTCTCCTCGATCTTGTGCAGGAACGCCCCATCGGTTTGACTCACGACGGGTGACTAACGCAGCTGCGGGGCACTGGCCACGGCCCACGGCCGTCCCAGCGGTCACGAGTTTAGCAGCCGGGCGCAGGGCCTCCTAACCCAGCAACTGCCGGGTCTGGACGACGTCGGCGGCCATCTGGGTGATCAGATCGGCGACCGAGTCGAACTTGACCATGCCGCGCAGCCGGCTGACGAACTCCACGCCGAGGTTCTGGCCGTACAGGTCGCCCTCGAAATCCAGCACGAACGCCTCGACGGAGCGGTGCCGGCCCTCGAAGGTCGGGTTGCTGCCGACCGAGATGGCCGCCGGCAGGGTAGGCAGGTCGGCCAGGGTGTTGCCCCACTCGTCGATCCGGGCCACCCGGCCGGCGTAGATGCCGTCGGCCGGCACCGCGGCGAACGATGCCGTCCGGACGTTGGCCGTCGGGTAGCCCAGTTCCCGGCCACGCTGGTCACCGCGGACCACTACCCCGTCCAGCCGGTGCGGCCGGCCCAGGGCGTGCGCGGCGGCAGTCATGTCACCGGCCTCGACACAGGAGCGGATGTAGGTGGAGGAGATCGGACGGCCGGCCTCGGTCAGCAGCGTCACGCCCTCGGCGTCGAAACCCCAGCGGCGGCCCAGGTCACTCAGCATCGCCACGTTGCCGGCGGCCTTGTGACCGAACCGGAAGTTCTCACCGACCACCACCGCGTCGGCGTGCAGCCCGGCCACCACCGCCTCGTGGATGAACTCCTCGGGGCTGAGCTTGGAGAACTCCAGGGTGAACGGCAGGAACACCACCACGTCGACGCCCAGCTCGGCCGCCAACTCGGCCTTGCGGGTGTTGGTGGTCAGCTGCGGCGGGTGGCTGCCGGGGCGCACCACCTCGGACGGGTGCGGGGTGAAGGTCAGCAGCACCGTCGGCAGGTCCCGCTCGGCAGCCCGTTGCCTGGCCCGGGCGATGATCTGCTGGTGCCCGCGGTGCAGGCCGTCGAACACCCCGACGGTGGCCACGCAGCGACCCCATCCGGCTGGAATCTCCTCTAGACCGCGCCAGCGTTGCACGCCGCGAAGTCTATGGGCTCGGCTCGGGCCGCCCGGCGGCGGTCGAGGAAAGCCAGCTCAGCGCCAGGACGTACCCCTCGACGCCCAGGCCGGCGATCACCCCCGAGGCCACCGCCGAGACGTAGGAATGCTGCCGGAACTCCTCCCGGGCGTGGATGTTGGAGATGTGCACCTCGACCAGCGGCGCGGTGCGGGCGGCGACGGCGTCGCGCAGCACGATCGAGGTATGGCTCAGGCCGGCCGGGTTGAGCACCACCGGCAGCCCCTCGTCGGCGGCCTGGTACAGCCAGCCGATCAGCTCGGCCTCGGCGTCGCTCTGGTGCACCTCGACGGCCAGCCCCAGCTCAGCGCCGGCCCGCACGCACAGCGCCGCGAGCTCGGGGTAGGTGGTGCTGCCGTAGATCTCCGGCTCACGCGAGCCCAGCCGGGACAGGTTGGGCCCGTTGAGCACCAGCACCCGTTGAGCGTCCATCCGTGTCACTCCTCTGAGACTTGCGAATAAGCCGCGGCCAGCACGGCGGGGTCCGGCTCATCGACCGTCACCGGCCGGGCCAGGCCGTCCAGCAGCACGAACCGTAACCGATTGCCGCGGGCCTTCTTGTCGATCCGCATGGTCTCCAGCAACTGCCCGAAGGCCCCGGCCCGGTAGGTCACCGGCAGCCGCAGCGCGCTGAGGATGTCCCGGTGCCGGTCGGCTGTCGGGTCATCCAGACGGCCCAGCGCCCGGGACAGCTCCGCCGCGTAGACCAGGCCGATCGACACCGCGGCGCCGTGCCGCCAGCTGTAGCGCTCGGCCCTCTCGATGGCATGGGCCAGCGTGTGCCCGTAGTTGAGCACCTCACGCGGGCCCTGCTCGGTCAGGTCGGCAGACACCACCCGCGCCTTGACCGCCACCGATCGCTCGATGAGTTCGCGCTCGCGGTCGTTGCCCGGCGTCCTCACCCGCGGCGGATCGGCCTCGATCAGCTCGAGGATCTCCGGATCGGCGATGAAACCGCACTTGACCACCTCGGCCAGGCCGGCGATGTAGTCGTTGACCGGCAGGGTGCTCAGCGTCGCCAGGTCGCACAGCACCCCGACCGGCGGGTGAAAGGCGCCGACCAGGTTCTTGCCGCGCTCGGTGTTGACGCCGGTCTTGCCACCGACGGCCGCGTCGACCATCCCGGCCAGCGTGGTGGGCACCTGCACGATCCGCACCCCGCGCAGCCAGGACGCGGCCACCCAGCCGGCCAGGTCGGTGGTGGCGCCGCCACCCAGCCCGATGAGCGCGTCGCTGCGGGTGAAGCCGACCTGGCCCAGCACGTCGAAGCAGAACCCGGCGACCGCCAGCGTCTTGGCGTCCTCGCCGTCCGGGATCTCGATCAGGTGGGCCTGCAGGCCGTCGGAGATCAGGTCCTCGCGCACCGCCTCCGCGGTGGCCAGCAGCGCCGGCGGGTGGATCACCGCGACCCGCTGGGCGCCGGCCAGCAGCCCGGCCAGCTCGCCGAGCAGGCCGGTGCCGATGACCACGTCGTAGGGCCGGTCGCCGCTGACCCGGATCCGGGTGTTCGGCTGGTTCATGACGGCGGCCCGATCAGCCGGTTCATGACGGCTGCCCGATCAGCCGGCTGTGCAGGACGGCGGCCACCTCGGCGACCGACCGGCCGCCGGTGTCGACGGTGACCGAGGCCACCTCGGCGTACAGCCCGGCCCGGGCCTCGGCCAGCTCGGCCAGCCGGGTCGCGGCGTCGCCGGCCAGCAACGGCCGCCGCCCACCGTCCGGCATCCGGCGCAGCAGCTCGTCCGGCGGGGCGCTCAGCTGCACCACCAGCACCCCCGAGGCGAGCAGATCCTGGCGCACCGACTCGGTGGTCACCGCGCCGCCGCCCAGGGCCAGGACGCCGTCGAAGCCGTCCAGCGCCTGGGCGATCATGTCGGCTTCCAGCTGCCGGAAGGCCGGCTCGCCCTGGTGGGTGAAGATCTCGCTGACCGAGCGTCCGGTCTGCTGGACGACCAGGTCGTCGGAGTCGGCGAAGGCCACCCCGAGCCGGCCGGCCAGCGCCGCGCCGACGCGGGACTTGCCGGTGCCCGGCAGCCCGACCAGCACCACCCGGGGCGCCATCAGGCACCGGGCCTGGCGGCGTCCACGGACGGCTCGCCGGAGCTGAGGTCGCGCTCGGCCAGCCGGTCGAGGTAGGAGCGCACGTTGCGGCGGGTCTCGGTGATCGAGTCGCCGCCGAACTTCTCCAGCACGGCCTGCGCCAGCACCAGCGCGACCATCGCCTCGGCCACCACGCCGGCGGCCGGCACCGCGCAGACGTCCGAGCGCTGGTTGATCGCCACTGCCGGCTCGCCGGTGGCCACGTCAAGGGTGGCCAGCGCGCGCGGCACCGTCGAGATGGGCTTCATGGCCGCCCTGACCCGCAGCACCTCACCGGTGGACATGCCGCCCTCGATGCCGCCGGCCCGGTCCGAGCGGCGCCGGATCACGCCGTCGGCGTCGCGCTCGATCTCGTCGTGGGCCTGCGAGCCGGTGGTCCGGGCCAGCTCGAAGCCGTCGCCGACCTCGACCCCCTTGATCGCCTGGATGCCCATCAGGGCGCCGGCCAGCCGGGAGTCCAGCCGGCGATCCCACTGGATGTGGCTGCCCAGGCCGGGCGGCAGGTGGTGCGCCACCACCTCGACCACGCCGCCGAGGGTGTCACCGGCCCGCTTGGTCTCATCGATCAACGCCACCATCGCCGCGCTGGCCTCGGGATCCAGGCAGCGCACCTCGGAGGCGTCGATCCGGGCGCTGTCACCGGGCCGCGGCAAAGTTGCGCGAGCCGCCGAGACCGACCCGATCGAGGTCACGTGGCTGAGCAGTTCGGCGCCGACGCTCTGGCGCAGGAAGCTCTTGGCGAGCACGCCGAGCGCGACCCGGGCGGCGGTCTCCCGCGCGCTGGCCCGCTCCAGGATGGGCCGGGCGTCGGGAAGGTCGTACTTCTGCATGCCCACCAGGTCGGCATGGCCGGGCCGGGGCCGGGTCAGCGGCTCGTTGCGGGCCTGGGCTGCCAGCACCTCGGCGTCCACCGGGTCCGCCGCCATCACGCTCTGCCACTTGACCCACTCGGTGTTGCCGATCCGGACGGCCACCGGACCGCCCATCGTGGCGCCGTGCCGGACGCCGCCGGTCAGCTCGACCTCGTCCTGCTCGAACTTCATCCGGGCGCCGCGGCCGTAGCCGAGCCGGCGCCGGGCCAGATCCAGCCCGATCTCGGCCGTGGTGACCGCGACTCCGGCCGGCAGTCCCTCCAGGATCGCCACCAGGGCCGGGCCGTGGGACTCACCAGCAGTAATCCAGCGCAGCATCCGGAGATTGTTTCACCCCGGGCGGCGCCATCCGGTCCGGCCCGGGCCAGCATCATGGTGAGGTGGGCGAGCAGAGCGGGTGGGCGGTCGATCCGTCCAGCCTGCGCGAGGTGTTGACCGACCGCCGGAGCGTCGAGCAGGCCCTGCCCCGGGCCGAGCCGGCGCAGCGGTTGTTCCTGCTGGGGTTGCTGGGCCGGACCGAGCAGGGACTGGCCGAGGGCCGGCGGCTGCTGGACGAGCCCGCGATCAGCGCTGACCCCTGGCTGGTGCTGCTTCGGTTGGCCGACCTGCACTGCCTGCTCGCCGATTTCGCGGCGGCCGAGCAGTGCCATCAGCAGGCCTGGCGGCACGCTCTGGGCCGGGAGCGGCAGGCCACCACCCTGCACCTGATCGGGGTGCGCCAGTTCGAGCAGGGCGACCGGGACGCCGCCGCGGCCAGCTTCCAGCTCGCGCTGACCCTGCTCAGCCTGTTCGGCGACACCCCCGAGCGAGCCCGGACGGCGGCAGCGCTGGCGTTGACGCGAGCCGGCGCCGGAGTCGACCCCGCCTTCGACGCGGTGATCCTGGCGGGCGGCCGGGGCGCCCGGATGGGAGGGCCGGCCAAGCCGCTGCGCAAGCTGGCCGGCTGGCCGATGCTGGATCACGTGCTGCTGGCCTGCAGCGCCGCCAGCCGCCAGATCGTGGTCGGCCCGAGCCGGATCGGGATCGGCGAGCCGGTGTTCTGCCGGGAGCAGCCGGCCGGCAGCGGCCCGGTGGCGGCTATCAACGCCGCCCTGCGGCACGTCCAGCGGCCGGTGGTGCTGGTGCTGGCCGCGGACCTGCCGTTCATCGGCGGGGCGCTGGGACCGCTGCGGGCGGTGCTGGCGGGTGGCTCAGCCGACGCCACCGCCCTGGTGGAGCCGACCGGCCGGATCAACTACCTGGCCGCGGCGTGGCGCACGGCGGCGCTGTACGCCGCCCTGGACCGGCTGGGCGATCCGGCCGGCCAGCCGGTGCGGGCGCTGTATGACTCGGTCGAGGTTAGCTACCTGCCGGACTTCGACGGCTTCGGCGCGGACTGCGACACCCTGGTGGACCTGCGGTCGGCCGAGAGCCGGATCAGGCAGCGCAGCCCGGGACGGCTGCCAGCAGCGCAGCTCGCATGGCCTCGACTGGAGCTGCACTCCCCGTCATGAGCTCGACCTGGCGGGCGGCCTGGTGCAGCAGCATCGCCGCTCCGCTGACCACCGGGGCGCCGGCGGCGGTCAGCGCGGCCGCCAGCGGCGTCGGCCACGGGTGGTACACCGCCTCCAGCAGCGCCTGATCACGGCGGAACGGCAGGCCGGCGAACCGGTCAGCGGCGCCGGCCGGCAGGGTGGCGATGATCAGGTCGGCCTCCAGCCAGTGCCGCCGCTCGGACAGCGGCGCCAACCGCACCGGCAGTCCCAGCCGCTGCGCGCTGTCCAGCAGCGGGCCGGCCCGGGACGGCTCGCGGACCAGCACGGTGACCTGCGGCTCGGACAGCTCAGCCAGCGCGGCCAGCGCGGCCTGCGCGGTGCCGCCGGCTCCCAGGATGGTGACCGCGCCGCCGGCTCTCGGGATGGTGACCGCGCCCCCGGTGGGCAACGAGGCCGCGGCCAGCGCGTCGCGGATGCCGATCCAGTCGGTGTTGTCGGCGTGCCAACCCGCGTCCCGGCGCAGCAGCGTGTTGCCGGCCCCGATGGCCACCGCCTCGGGACTGGCCGAGTTCGCCACCCGCAGCACCTGCCGCTTCAACGGCATGGTGCACGAGTAGCCCACCACTTGCTCGTCCGAGCCGGCCAGCAGGGCGGCCAGGCCCTGCTCGTCACACTCGATCGCGGTGTAGCTCCAGCCGGTGAGTCCGAGCGCGCCGTAGGCGGCCCGGTGCAGCACCGGCGACAGCGAGTGCCCGATCGGCTTGCCCAGCACCGCCGCCGAACGTGGCGGCAACTAACAACCCCAGCCGTTGGCCTTGCACTTGGCCACCGCGGCCGTGAAGACGTCCTCGTCGGCGGTGAAGACGTGATGGCCGGCCGAGTCGGAGACCACGTAGTAGATCCAGTCACCGGCCGCGGGCTGGATCGCGGCCTGCAGCGAGGCCTCGCCGGGATTGGAGACCGGGGTGGGCGGCAGCCCGACCCGGGTGCGGACGTTGTACGGCGAGTCCTCGGTGTAGGTCACCGAGTCGGGGTCCTTGCCGGTCAGCGCCACCCCGTAGCGGTTGGCCGCGTCGATGCCGATCGGGGTGCCCTTGGCCATCCGGTTCAGGATCACCCGGGCGACCTTGGGCCGGTCCTCGGGGAACTTGGCCTCGGACTCGATCAGCGAGGCGATGATCAGCGCCTGGTAGGGCGTCAGCTTCAGCGCCTTGGCCCCCGCGGCGAAGCCGAGCTTGCGGTACTCGGCGGCGAACTGGCCGGCCAGTTGCTGCACCACCTCGTCGGCGGACTGGTCGGGGTCGAACTCGTAGGTGGACGGGAACAGGAAACCCTCGGCGGTCTTGGGGCTCATACCCTCGGGCAGTCCCAGGTTCGAGATCTTGCCGGCGGCCGCGCGCAGCTCGGCGATCGGCAGCCCGGTCTTGCTCGCCAGCAGGGTGAGCACCTGCCGCTCGGTGTAGCCCTCGGGAATGGTCACCTGCGACACCAGGCGGTTGGCCGGGTCCAGGATGGCGGCCATCGCGGCCTCGCCGGAGGAGCGCAGCCGCACCTTGTACACCCCGGCCTGGATGTCACTGGCCCGACCGGAGTTCTCCGCGGCGTTGATGAACGCCCGGCTGGACTTGACCACGCCTGCCTTCACCATCGCCGCGGCGACGTCGGTGGCGCCGTCGCCGGGTGACACCTTCACCCGGGTGAACCCCTGGCCGGAGCCGGAGTAGTCCGGCGTGACGAACCGCTTGCTGACCGAGCTGACGATCTGGTAGCTGACCGCGATCAGGCCCAGAATCAGGACGATCGCGATAATCGGGGCCAGCCGGTGCCGCCGGCGCCGTCGCTGCCGGCGCTGGGCACGCTTGCGGGCGCCTGGGACGTGGGACGCGCCGTCGTCGGAGTCGAACAACGGATGGTCGTCGTCCCGCAGCTCGTCGATAGAACCCTCCACCGGTTGTAGCCCTTCCGATTTCCGCTGTTCAGGGGTGCTACTGGGTTGAGCCTAGTCAGGGTGTGTTGCTTGGGTTGAGCGCTGTTCAGGGGTGTTGCGGGGTCGAACCCCTACTAAGGGGTGCTAATGGGTTGAGCCCTATTCAGGGTGTTGCTGGGTCGAACCGTCCAGAAACGACTGCAAGATCTCAACTGCCGCGGCTTGGTCTACCACGGAGCGCTTTGCGCGGCCTCGGACGCCGCTGGAATTGAGATTACGCTGCGCCAGCACCGTGGTTAGCCGCTCGTCAACGTAAACTACCGGACGCGGCGCGATCCGTGCCGCCAGCGCCTGCCCGTAGAGACGGGCTTCGCGCACCGCGGGGCCGGCCCGACCGGCCAGGGTGCGCGGCAGCCCGATCACCACTCCGACCGCTTCGTGCTCGGTCAGCAGCGCGCTCAGCTCGTCCAGGTCGGCGCCGAGCCGCGGGTCCCGGCGCAGGGTGGCGACCGGCACTGCGAGCACCCCGCGAGGGTCGCTGCGGGCCACCCCGACCCGTACCGAGCCGACGTCGACCCCGAACCAGACGCCGGACGCCCGCCCGGGCTGCTGCTGGCTCACCTCAGGTCGGCTCACGCCCGGCCGGCTCAGGCTCCGGCCGGTGGTCGGTCCTCGAGCGGACGGGGCCCGGGAGCGCCGGCCGCCGGCTGGTCGGCCGTCGGGCTGACCGCGGCGGCCACGTCACCGGCCGGGCCGGGCACCACGGCGCCGGCCGCCGCGGCGGCGCCGCCGGGTGACAGGGCGCTCGTCGAGCCGGAATCCAGCCCGGCGGCGGCGCGCAGCGCCTCCTCCTGGCTCGACATGGCCTCGCGGACGTCGGCGGCGAACTCCCGGATCGAGTAGCCGAGCTCCGACAGGCCGGCGCCGATGCTGCCGGCGATGCCCTGCGGCGTCATCCGCTCAGCCGCCCGGGACAGCTTGCGAAAGATCAGCACTCCGAGGCTGGCGCCGAGGGCCAGCCAGAACAGCTTGCGCATCTCAACGCTCCCCGCCGCGCCGGCTCACCCGACGGTTGCGCCGGGCCGCCGCGATCGCCTGGGTGTCGTGCCGCTTACGCACGCTGGAGCGGACCCCGTAGGTGAAGGCCGCGACCTTGATCAACGGGGTGCCCACGGTCGAGGACACGATCGCGGTCAGCGCGGCGGCGTTCGAGGTGATCGAGCTGACGCCGTGGGTGATGCCCTCCATCTGCTCGAGCTGGCTGTTCACGTTGGCCACCGTGGTCTGGGCCCCGGTGAGCAGCGGGGTCGCGCCCTCGTGCGTCTTGCGGATCGCCAGGGTCGCCTCGTCCAGCGTCCTACCGAGCTTCAGCAGCGGGATCGCGAGCAGCAGGACCAGCAGGACGAACGCGCCTGCGGCGATCAACGCGGCGATTGCTCCAGCCTCCACGTACCGGCCTCCTTCATGTCTGATGTCGAATGGACCTTACCTGCTGGCCGATCAGCGCCGGATGCCGCGGATCATCGCGCGCAGCTTGACCAGCCGCTCGCCGATGGCGCGCTCGGCGCCGCGGGAACCGGGCAGGTAGTAGTCGCGCCCGACCAGCTCGTCCGGCGGGTACTGCTGGGCGGCCACCCCCTCGGGAAGGTCGTGCGGGTACTGGTACTTCTGGGCGTGCCCGAGCTTCTTGGCGCCGGCATAGTGCCCGTCGCGCAGCGCCGGGGGAACCGCGCCGGCCGAGCCGGCCCGGACGTCGGCGATGGCGGCGTCGATGGCCATGACCACCGCGTTGGACTTCGGGGCCAGCGCCAGGTGGATGGTCGCCTGGGCCAGGTTGATCCGGGCTTCGGGCATGCCGATCAGGGCCAGCGCGTCGGCGGCCGCGGTGGCCGCCAGCAGCGCCGTCGGGTCGGCCATGCCGATGTCCTCGCTGGCATGCACCACCAGCCGGCGGGCGATGAACCGGGGGTCCTCACCGGCCACGATCATCCTGGCCAGGTAGTGCAGGGCGGCATCGACGTCCGAGCCCCGGATCGACTTGATGAACGCGCTGATGACGTCGTAGTGCTGGTCGCCGTCGCGGTCATAGCGCACCGCCGCGGTGTCGACGGCCTGCTCGAGCGCGGCCAGGCTGATCTCGCGGCCGCCGTCGGCCAGCACCGAGCCCGACGCCGCCTCCAGCGCGGTGAGCGCCCGCCGGGCGTCGCCGCCGGCCATCCGCAGCAGGTGGTCCCGGGCCTCCTCGCTCAGGCTCACCGCACCGCCCAGCCCCCGCTGGTCGGCCAGCGCCCGGTCGACCAGCTGGCTGATGTCATCGTCGGTGAGCGGTTGCAGGGTGAGCAGCAGGCTGCGCGAGAGCAGCGGCGCGACCAGGGAGAAGTACGGGTTCTCGGTGGTGGCCGCGACCAGGGTGACCGTCCGGGCCTCGACCGCGGCCAGCAGCGAGTCCTGCTGGGTCTTGGAGAAGCGGTGGATCTCGTCGATGAACAGGACGGTGGGGCGGCCGCCGTGCTCGAGGGTGCGGCGGGCGGTGTCGATCACCGTCCGGACGTCCTTCACGCCGGCGTTGAGTGCTGAGAGCTGCACGAAGCGCCGGTTGCCGGCGGTCGAGACGATGGTGGCCAGCGTGGTCTTGCCGGTGCCCGGCGGGCCGTACAGGATCAGCGACATCGGCGCGTCCCCCTCGACCAGCCGGCGCAAGGGCGAGCCGGGACCGAGCAGTTGCTGCTGGCCGAGCACTTCGTCCAAGGTTCGCGGGCGCATCCGGACGGCCAGCGGGCTGTTCGGATCGTCGGCGCCGTCGAACGGGCCGGCCGGCGGGGACGCGCTGTCCTCCTCCGGCTCACCGAACAGCGTCATGGCCGGTGCCCGGTGGGCCGTGCCACTACTGCTGGCATCACTCACTCCTTGCCCGGCGCCGTGTCCGGCCAACCCTAGCCCGCGCCTGCCGGGGAGCCCGGCGGCTGGCCTGCTCACCTTGGTTGGCGTGCTCACCTTGGTGGGCGTGCTCACCCGGCTGGTCTGCTTGCCTGGCTGGTCTGCTTGCCTGGATCGCGGCGCTGCTCGCCTAGATTGGAGGGCGCGCGGCTCGGACCGCGGGAGAGGCTGGTCGCAGATGGCTGTCATGACGGCGCGGCGGCGGATCACCCGGGTCCTGAGCGGGTCACCGGGCTCGGTGGGCAGTGTCGAGTCCGTCGGTGACGAGCTGACCGTCGAGGCCCCGCTGAACCTGATCGTGTCCGGCGAGTCCATCGCCACCCTGATGCGGACGCCCGGCCATGACATCGAGCTCGCGGCAGGTTGGCTGACCGTCGAATCGGGCGTCCGATCGGCTTCGGACCTGCTGGGGTTGCGGCAGTGCCGCACCGAGGACGATCTCGAGCTGCGAGCCGGCGACGGGATCAGCGGCCGGGGCGTCGATCAGGTGCACCTGGCACTGGCCGCCGGCGTCCAGCCGCCCCGGCCACGGGCCTGGGTGACCGGCGCGGCGTGCGGGGTGTGCAGCGCTGACGTGCTGGATCTGAGCCCGCTGCGCCACTCAGCCGCGCACACGCCCGGCTGGACGGTGCCGGCCGAGGTGGTGCAGGGGTTGCCGGATCAGGTGCGCGAGCAGCAGCGGACCTTCCAGCGGACCGGCTCGCTGCACGCGGCCGCGCTGGCCACGGCCACCGGGGAGTTGCTGGTGGTCCGTGAGGACGTCGGTCGGCACAACGCGGTGGACAAGGTGACCGGCTGGGCGTTGCTGGCCGACCGATTGCCGGCGACGGACTTGCTGCTGGTCGTCAGCGGGCGGGTGTCGTTCGAGATCATCCAGAAGGCGGTGGCCGCCGGAGTAGCCGCCGTGGTGGCGGTGTCGGCGCCCTCGGACCTCGCGGTGGACCTGGCACGAGATCATGACCTGGTGCTGGCCGGCATGGTGCGCCCGGGCCGGATGAACGTCTACGCCGGCGCTGAGCTGGTGACCGGACTCGGTCGGGTCGGCTGAGCGCTCAGACGAACAGCTTGCCCTCATCGACGTCGAGGGCGTGTTCGATGGCGCACGCGCTGTCGCGGGAGCAGGTGTCGCGGCGGCCGGTGCACAGGTGGTTGACCGTGGAATGGCTCAGTCCTGCGCGTCGGGCAAGCTCACGTTCGCTGATGCAGGTGAGCTCCAGGCACTCCACCAGGACCTCCCTGCTTCGCAGGCGCATGGCTGCTATCCCCAGCCACCGACGAGCAGCCATCGCGGCGCTCGGCAGCGACAGACATGACGTCCCACGTCATCGGACTCTTCATGCATGACATACCTCCTCCAGCAAGGGCTTAGCTGCGAAGGGCACAACTAGGAATTTAGTGGTGCAGCAGACTTTCTTTTGTGCAGCAAGCCCTTGAGCATCATCGCTAACGCCCGCTTTGTCAAGCAGTGTCAGACAATGAGTCTGATAGTGTAGAACGGGCGTTAAGATCGCCCTGGTACGGCGTAAAAACCTCCGGCGATTACCCCGGATGCCATCAGTAGAGTGCGACCAATATTGACTGCGCTTCAACCTCATCCGTGCCGACTTCCTGCGTCCGGCGTCCTGGAGGTGGTCGAATGAATAAGGGATTCCGGTATGCATGCATTTCGTAGGCTGATTCAGGCGCGGATGGATGAGCGGGGTTACAAGCCGGCCGACGTGGTGCGACTGTCAGGCCTGTCGAGGCAGACCCTGCATTCGATCCTCACCGACTCCCGCGACACGATCAAAGAGATGCCATCACGCAAGACCGTGCAGGTGCTCGCCGAGGCGCTGCGGATGCCCGCTGACCAATTGCTCGTGGCCGCCGCTGAGGCCTACGGCGTGCCGGTGGCCGCTCCGGTGCTGGTTCCCACGGTCACCGATGTCTCCGACTCCGAACTCGCCCGCGAACTGCTGCGCCGGGCCGCTGTCCGAGAGCAGGGCGGCGACGCCGGGCTTGCAGCTCTGGACCTGTCCGACATCGATGGTGAGTCGATCCTGGCGGTTGTCGACCTGCGCCGGCGACTGCTCGCCGAAGCCGCCACCGTGACCGACGCCCAGCCCGGACTGGCTGGCACCCTCACCTATCTGGCTCAGGTCATCACACTCGCGCTCGATCAAGCTGCCAAGGCGCCGACTGAAAGTTGAGGTGCGGCCTGAGCCGAGCTGCGGGCTTGGCGGTGCGGGCCTGAGCCGAGGTGCGGGTTGAGGTGCGGGTTGAGGTGCGGGTTTGAGCCGATGGCTAAACGCCGTCGCGCGGTGTGCGCGCAAGGGCAGCAGGTCAGAAGGGCCGCAGGTCAGAAGGGCGGCAGGTCAGAAAGGCGGTTCATCGGAAGGTGCCTGGCGCGTCGATTGTCGCCCGGCTTCGGCCCGGCTGGCTTCGGCCCGGCTGGCTTCGCTCCGGTTGCCCTCTCCCGGACTGCTCCAACGTTGCGGCGGGTGGCCGGTGCCTTGGTGGCCGGTGTCATCGGTCCAGAGAAAAGATCCGTCGGGATTCCGGCGGTACTGCCAGCCCGTGTTCGCCTTGCAGAGGTTGTGTCGGCGGCAGGCCAGCGCGGCGTTGCACCGGCACGTCCGGCCGCCTTTCTCGTAGGCCTCGATGTGCTCGTACTCGCAGCGGTAAGCAGGCTGATTGCAGGTCGGAAAGGCGCACACGCCGTCCCGCGCGCTGACATAGTCGCGCAACCGCTGGCTCGGGCGGTACCGGTCGGCGCTGATATCGAGCAGTTGCCCGGTGTCGGGATCAGTCAGCAGCCGCCGCCAGGTGCCGGACTCGTCAGCGGCCAGCCAGCGAGCGGCCTCGGCGGTGATCGGCCCGTATCCCACCAGGTGCGCGGGCTCGTCATCGAGGTTGAGCAAGGTATCGGCGCAGACCACGACCTGAATGGACGGCCGGCGACCCTGCAGCTGTGGCAGCGCGTCGTGCGGCAGGCCGGACAGCACGGCATCCACCAGCAGGTCGGCCCGCTTCTGATCCATCGTCCGGAGGTCGTCAGCGGGTAACAGGGTCGCCGCCGCGGTGAGTCTGGTGAAGATCAGCTGCCCTTCGGCGGCGCCCAGCAATACCGGCAACTCGACCATGCCGTCGTCAGCCGGTTGGAAGCCGACCCGGCGATCACCCAGTGCCCGGATATGGCGCTGCTGCGCCGTGGCCGGGTCCAGCGACACCTCGGCCCGGCTGACTGACTGCCGTAACTGGCTGACCGTCTGGTCCGCAGCCCGCTCGGTGACCCGATCCTCGAACTCCTCGACCAGCTCGGGATCAAGACGCCACGCGGCTTCGGTGATCAACTGCGCGTGCCGCTCCGAGATCTCGCCGCTGGACAGCAGCGCCAGGGTCTTGGGCAGTTCACACACCAGCGTCCGGCCGGTCTTGAGCTTGCGTTGCGCTGATCGCAGCGGGATCTTCAGCGCAAGTGACACCGCCTCCTGCGACAGGTTCAGCCTGCTCGTGTCGGCCGCGTCAATCTCGGCCAGCACCCGGGCCTGCACCGCCTCAATCCAATTCTTCTGCTCCTCCAGGGCAGCGACCAGCTCGATCCGGTCGGCGGCGGACAGCGCCTGCGGGTCGAGCAGAGCCAACTCGCAGGTCGGCCGTGCGGCCGGCGCCAGCTTCACCAGCTGCTCGAGCCGGTCGCCGGGTGGGGTCATCCAGGAGTACACCGGATGCTCAGTCCAATCAGGCTCAGGGGCGTCAGCCAGCCAGCTGGCGAACTCCTGATCCATGGACTCGAACATAGCTTCGATTCTACCACAGCGGGGCGCTCATGCGATAGAGAAAAGCCTTATCGGATAAGGCATTTCTGAATTGCAGGCCTACCCATGCGGGCCCGGAGAGTCCAACTGACCGTGTCGCGAGCAGATCGCGCGAGCCCGTACGGATTCGACTCACCGTGTCGCGAGCAGACCCCGCGGCACCCTACGGATCCAGCGCTAGCCGCGCCGCTCACCGTGTCGCGAACAGACCGCGCGCCAACCCACCGGGTCGACCTGCACGACCATCCGGCGGGCGCACGCGGGGCAGTAGCGCGGCGGCTCCAGGGCGGCGCGGGCGGCGCAGCCCGGATGCTCAGCGTCCGACGGCTGGCCGCACTGGCCGCAGTAAAACGCGGTGTCAGCCATCGACTGAACTAACCCCCTCAACCGGGCTACCCCTCAACCGGGCAACCCTCACCCCAGCTACAGCGAGGCCGAAAGCGCCTTGATCGGCATCTTCAGCTCGGCCAGCAACTCCAGGTCCGACTCGGCCGGCCGCCCCAGCGTGGTCAGGTAATTGCCCACGATGACCGCGTTGATCCCACCAAGCATCCCCTGCCGGGCGCCCAGATCACCCAAGGTGAGCTCGCGCCCGCCGGCAAACCTCAGGATGGTGCGCGGCATCGCCAGCCGGAAGGCGGCGATGGTGCGCAGCGCGTCCTTGCCCTCCAGCACCGGCAGGTCGGCGAACGGGGTGCCCGGCCGCGGATTGAGAAAATTCATCGGCACCTCGTCCGGCTCGAGTTCGGCCAGCTGCACCGCGAACTCCGCGCGCTGCTCGAGGGTCTCCCCCATCCCGATGATGCCGCCGCAACAGACCTCCATGCCCGCCGCGGCCACCATGCGCAGGGTCTGAACCCGCTCCAACCAGGTGTGGGTGGTGACCACCTTGTCGAAGTGTGAGCGGGCCGTCTCCAGGTTGTGGTTGTAGCGATGCACCCCGATCGCGACCAGCTGGTCGACCTGGGCCTGGGTGAGCATGCCCAGCGAGCAGGCGATCTGGATGTCGACCTCGGCCCGGATGGCCTTGACCCCCTCGGCCACCTGATCCATCAGCCGCTGGTCGGGCCCACGCACCGCCGCCACGATGCAGAACTCGCTGGCGCCGCTCTTGGCGGTCTGCTTGGCCGCCTCCACCAGGCTCGGCACATCCAGCCAGGCCGAGCGGACCGGCGAGGAGAACTGGCCGGACTGCGAGCAGAAGTGGCAGTCCTCGGGGCAGCCGCCGGTCTTGAGGCTGATGATCCCCTCGACCTCGACCTCCGGCCCGCACCAGCGCATCCGCACCTCGTGCGCCAGCGCGAGCAACGCCTCGAGCTGGTCATCGGGCAACCGCAGCACCTCGATCAGCTCGGCCTCACCCAGACCGGCGCCGCCTTCGAGCACCTGCGCGCGGGCGCGGCTCAGCACGGAGGTCTCGATCAAGGTCATCGTGGGCGCTCGTTTCTCGGGGGCGGGACGGCGTGGGCTCGGATGAAGTCTGGCGCATTCAAGGCGCCGCCGAGTGTCGGGGTGAGCCCAGCTGTCGCCAGCTCGGCGAACGCCGCTTGCCCCAGCGCGCCCGCGCCATGCGGAAGGACGCCGCGCACCGGCGCGCCACCGTAACCGGCGAGATCGACCAGGTTGCATCTCTCGGCCAGCCTCGGTTCGGCCGGCCAGTCCCCCACCACCAGCGAATCCGGGCCCAGCGACCAACTGGCCAGCGCTGCCGCGCTCGCCGCCGCGTCATGCAAGGCGCCCAGGCCCGCGCCGGTCACCAGCACAACCTGAAACCGCGGAGTCAGCCCATCGCTGTCAGGAGAACGCACCAGCTCCCGCAGGGCGCTGACCAGCTCGCAGATGCCCTCGTCCTGGTCGTTGAACCGGACCAGCGCCCCGCCGGCGCCCTCGATGATCACCAGGTCCCGATCGAGGAGCGTGGCGATTCGGCCGGCCAGCTCGGCCAGGTCCGGGCCTGACTCGCCGAGCCGGCGCGCCGCCGTCGCCGGGGCCAGCGGCTCGGCGTAGCGCGCGTACTCGTGCAGGTCGGTGAGCCCGGTCAGCCGGCGCACCTCGGCCAGGTCGCCCGGCTCACCGGCCCGCACCCCGGTCTGCACCGGCTTCACGACGGCCACCCGCTGCCCGGCGCGCAGCGCGCAGGCGGCCAGCGCGGCGGTGGTAACGGTCTTGCCCACCCCCGTTCCGGTGCCGGTGACCACCACGATGTTCACGACGGCGACACTGCCTGCCAGGTCTGACTAAACCGTTCCAGGTCCGCGTCGGTCAGGGTGGCCCGCGCGCTCAGCCGCAACCGAGCGGTACCCGGGGGCACCGACGGCGGCCGGAAGCAGCCGACCTGGACACCCAGCTCGCGCAGGGCCAGGCAACGCTCCCAGGCCGGCCCGGCCTGGCCGATGATCACCGGCACCACCGCCGAGTCGGTGGCCGGCACCCCGCAGATCGCCGCCAGCTCACCTGCTCTGGCCAGCACCGAAGCAGCCAGCGCGGGCTTGGCGGCGATGATCCGCACCGCGGCCAGCGCGGCCCCCACCGCCGCCGGGTTCAGCCCGGTGTCGAAGATGAACGACCTGGCCCGGTCGATCAGCTGGTCGATCACCGCCCGCGAGCCGAGCACCGCGCCGCCCTGCGAGCCGAGCGCCTTGGACAGGGTGAGCGTGGTGATCACGTTCGCCTCGCCGGCGATGCCCGCCTCCGCGACCGCGCCCCGACCGCCGCCGCGGACCCCCAGGCCGTGCGCGTCGTCGACCACCAGCAGCGCGGCGAACCGGACGGCCAGCGCATGCCAGTCGGCCAGCGGCAGCAGGTCGCCGTCGGCGGAGTTGATGGCATCCAGGACCACCATCGCGCGCGGCTCGTCGCGCTGGGCCAGGGCCCGGGCCGCCGCCTCGGAATCCCCGCGCCCGACCACCACCACCGGTGACCGGCTCAACCGGCAGGCGTCGATCAGCGAGGCGTGGTTGTCCGCGTCGGAGACGATCAGGCAGTCCGGCCCGGCCAGCGCGGTCACCGCGCCCAGATTCGCCAGGTAGCCGGAGGAGAAGACCAGCGCCGCCGGCGCCCCGGTCAGGCCGGCCAGTGCCCGCTCGAGCTCGGCGTGCAGCTCAGTGGTGCCGGTGACCAGCCGCGAACCGGTCGACCCCGCGCCCCAGCCGGCCAGCGCGGCGGCCGCGCCGGCCAGCACCCGCTCATCGCGGGCCAGGCCGAGGTAGTCATTCGAGGCCAGATCGAGCTCGTCGCAGGCGCCGGGGGGCCGTGGCCGCAGCGTCCGGCGCAGGCCGGCTGCCGCTCGCTCGGCGGCGGCATCGGCCAGCCAGGCCAGCGGATCCGGCCAGCCACGGTCTTCGGTCAGGGACGGCTCCCCCGCCGCGGGCAGGTCCCCCGCCGCGGGCAGGTCCTCGGCTGCGGTCGACACGAGCGCCCACGCTACGTCAGCCGGCTGCCGGCCCGGCGCCGGCCCGAGCCGCGGCCTCCATCGCCGCGCCGACCGCGGCCAGGTCGTCATCGCCCATCAGGTACGCCGGCATGGTGTAGATCAGGTCCCGGAACGGCCGCAGCCAGACGCCACGCTCGACGGCCGCCGCGGTGGCTGCCGGCACGTCCACCGGGCCGGCCAGCTGCACCACCCCGATCGCGCCCAGCACCCGGACCTCGCGAACCCCCGGCAGCGCGCCGATCGGGGCCAGCGCCCGGCGCAGACCGGCCTCGATCCGGCTGACCGAGGCCTGCCAGTCCTGTGACAGCAGCAGGTCGATCGAGGCCAGCGACACCGCCGCGGCCAGCGGGTTGGCCATGAACGTCGGCCCGTGCGCCAGCACCGGCACCGGCCCGCGACAGATCTGCTCGGCCACCGCGCTGGTGCACAGGGTGGCCGCCATCGACAGGTAGCCGCCGGTCATCGCCTTGCCCAGGCAGCAGATGTCCGGCGCCACCCCGGCGTGATCGGCGGCGAACAGCGCGCCGGTACGGCCAAAACCAGTCGCGATCTCGTCGAAGATCAGCAGCACCGAATGCCGGTCGGCCAGCTCGCGCAGCGCGGTCAGGTAGCCCGGGCTGCAGAAGCGCATGCCGCCGGCGCCCTGGACGACCGGCTCGATGATGATCGCGGCCAGCGAGTCGGCGTGCTCGGCCAGCGCCTGGTCCCACTGGCGCAGGTAAGCCTCGTCCGGTTCGGCGTCGAAGCCGGCCGGCGGGGGGTCGAGAAACACCTGGGCCGGCAGCGTCGACTGCCACAGCGAGTGCATGCCGCCCACCGGATCGCAGACGCTCATCGGGTGCAGGGTGTCGCCGTGGTAGCCACCCCGCCAGGTGATCAGCCGGCACTTGCCCGGTCGGCCCGCCGAGACCCAGTACTGCAGCGCCATCTTGGCCGCCACCTCGACCGCCACCGAACCCGAGTCGGAGAAGAAGACATGTCGCAACGGCTCGGCCGTGATCGCCACCAGCCGGGTCGCCAGCTCGATGGCCGGCTCGTGGGTCAGCCCGCCGAACATCACATGGCTCATCGAGTCCAGCTGCCGGTGCGCGGCCGCGTCCAGCACCGGGTGCCGGTAGCCGTGGATCGCCGCCCACCAGGAGGACATGGCGTCGATCAGCTCCCGCCCGTCGTGCAGCCTGAGCCGGACGCCGGCGGCCGAGCGCACCAGCAGCGGCTCGGCCGAGCCCGGCATCGGCCCGTACGGATGCCAGACGTGGGCCCGGTCCGCGGCGAGCAGCTCGGCCGGGTCCCTCACTCCTTGGTCTGGAACGTGTCGGTCTGCGCGCTCCCCAGCTGCGCGCCAGCCTTGGGCACGGCGTCCACGCCGGCTTCCCGGCGCTGCTCGGCGGTGATCGGGGCCGGCGCCTCGGTCAGCGGGTCATAGCCGCCGCCGGTCTTGGGAAACGCGATCACGTCACGGATCGAGTCGGTGCCCGACAGCAGCGCGCAGATCCGGTCCCAGCCGAAGGCGATCCCGCCGTGCGGCGGGGCGCCGTAGGCGAAGGCGTCGAGCAGGAACCCGAACTTCTCCTGCGCCTGCTTCTCGTCCAGGCCCATCATCGCGAACACCCGCTCCTGGATGTCGCGGCGGTGGATACGGATCGAGCCGCCACCGATCTCGTTGCCGTTGCAGACGATGTCGTAGGCGTAGGCCAGCGCGTTGCCGGGATCGGTGTCGAAGGTCTCGAGGAATTCGGCCTTCGGGCTGGTGAAGGCGTGGTGCACGGCGGTCCAGGCGCCCGAGCCGACCGCCACGTCGCCGCTGGCGGTGGCCTCGGAGGCCGGCTCGAACAGCGGCGCGTCCACCACCCAGAGGAACGACCAGGCGCTCTCGTCGATCAGGCCGGTCCGCCGGCCGATCTCCAGCCGGGCCGCGCCCAGCAGCGACTGGGTGCTCTTGCGCGGGCCGGCCGCGAAGAACACGCAGTCCCCCCGCTCGGCGCCGACGAACTCGACCAGCCCCGCCCGCTCGGACTCCGACAGGTTCTTGGCGACCGGGCCGCTGAGCTCGCCGTCCTCACCCACCAGCACGTAGGCCAGGCCGCGGGCGCCGCGCTGCTTGGCCCACTCCTGCCAGGCGTCGAGCTGGCGGCGCGGCTGGGCCGCGCCGCCGGCCATCACCACGGCGCCGACGTAGGGCGCCTGGAACACCCGGAACGGCGTGTCGGCGAAGTAGGAGGTGCACTCGGTCAGCTCCAGGCCGAAGCGCAGGTCCGGCTTGTCCGAGCCGTAGCGGTCCATCACCTCGCCGTAGCTGTAGCGCGGGATGTCGGCGGGCACCTCATAGCCGATCAGGGCCCACAGCGCGCGCAGCACGTCCTCGGCCAGCGCCAGCACGTCGTCCTGCTCGACGAAGCTCATCTCGATGTCGAGCTGGGTGAACTCCGGCTGCCGGTCGGCCCGGAAGTCCTCGTCGCGGTAGCAGCGGGCGATCTGGTAGTAGCGCTCGGTGCCCGCGACCATGAGCAGCTGCTTGAACAGCTGCGGGCTCTGCGGGAGCGCGTACCAGGACCCCGGCTTCAGGCGCGCCGGCACCAGGAAGTCGCGGGCACCCTCGGGGGTCGAGCGGGTCAGCGTCGGCGTCTCGACCTCGATGAACCCGCGCTCGTGCAGCACGGTGCGGGCGATGCGGTTGGCCTCGCTGCGCAGCCGCAGCGCCGCGGCGGGGCCGGGGCGGCGCAGGTCCAGGTAGCGGTACCTGAGCCGGATCTCCTCGCCGACCTCGCCGTGCTCGTCGACCGGGAACGGCAGCGGCGCGGACTCCGACAGCACGGTCAGCGCGGTGGCGGTGACCTCGATCTGCCCGGTGGGCAGGTCGGCGTTCTCGTTGCCGGCGGGCCGGGCGACGACGTCCCCCGTGATCTGCACGCAGAACTCCGCGCGCAGCCGGTGGGCGCGCTGCTCCAGCTCGTCGAGGGCCATCGCGCCCTCCCGGAACACCACCTGCGCCGATCCGGAGCGGTCGCGCAGGTCGATGAAGACGACGCCGCCGTGGTCGCGCCGGCGGGCCACCCACCCGGCGAGGGTCACGGACTGGCCGACGTGCTCGGCCCGCAGGGTGCCGGCGCCGTGGGTACGCATCACCCTCCGAGGTTATCCGGCAGCACCCGGGCACCGGCCACCAGGTTTCCGCTGCGGACGCTCCCGTGGTTCACAGCAGGCTCAGCTGCCCGGCGTCCCCCGCCCCCGGCTCGGGCACCCGCTCCGGCACCAGGTCCGGCAGCGGCTCCTTGCCCCCGAAGCGCCCGTACGGACCCGACTCCGGCAGCG
>DASVQQ010000027.1 GCA_036389035.1 Jatrophihabitans sp. | reverse complement strand
ATCAGCTGATCGGCGAGCCCGACTCAGCTGATCCGGAGCACGACCTTGCCCAGCGGGTGACCTGACTCGACTGCCGCGATCGCTTCGGGCGCGTCCTGGAAAGCCACCACGCTGGTGACTTGCGGGTTCAGCGTGCCCTCGGCAGCCAGCCGCCCGACCTCGGCCAGCACCCGGTCGCTGCGATCCCGGCGGATCGCCGCGCCGCCCAACTCCGCCACGGTCTCGGGGTCAGCAGCGCTGATCAACTTGCCGCGGTCGGTGAGCAGCCCGGCAACCGCGGCCAGCGCCGAGCCGCCGATCAGGTCGAAATTGCGTCTACTCCGTCGGGCAGCACTGCGCGAAGCCGCTCGGACACCCCGTCGCCGTAGTCGACCAGGCTCGCGCCCAGGGACTCGACCAGGGCCTGCTTGCCCGGGCTGCCGGTTCCTACGACGTGGATGCCCTGGTTGCGGGCGAGCTGGGCGGCAGCGACGCCGACCCCACCGCCGATACCGGTGATCAGCAGCGTCTGCCCGGCGGCCAGGTCCAGTTGCGCCAGGCCGTCGTAGGCGGTGGTGGCCGACACCGGCAGCGCCGCGGCGTCGATGAAGCTGATCGGTGGCGGCTTGGCCACCATCGCGTCCTGGTCTGCGACGGTGTACTCGCAGAACGCGCCGTGGCCGGCCGCCGGCCAGCCGAATACCTCGTCGCCCACTGAGAATCGCTCGACATCCGAACCGACCTCCGCGATGACGCCGGACACCTCGCTGCCGAACTCGGAGGGCAGGTCACGGCTCTTGAACTGCTTGAACCAGCCGCTGCGCACCTTGTGGTCGACCGGGTTCACCCCGGCCGCCCGCACCGCGACCAGGACCTGGCCGGGTCCCGGTCGGGGCAGGTCGACCTCGGCGAACTCCTGGGTCTCTGGACCGCCGTACTCCCGGAAGCGAAAAACCTTGGGCACGAGAGGAACCTTTCTTTCGTCACGATGCGCTGGGTCGCCAAGGGAAACCGGCTGGGCGCATCACGAGTATTCCGGGTGACGGCCGAGCCGGAAGCCGGGCCTTCGGGCAGGCCGAAGATTCCTAGACGTTCCGGCTGGCTGGTGTGCGTGCGCTGCCGACAACCGGTCGGTGAGCTAGCATGAGAACCGCTCGGCACAGAGCGTTTGAACGCCGCCCGCGGCCTGACCTTGCAGTACGAGTCTTCGCGGGCCCTGCGTCAGGATGCCGCCCATGTCCGTCCTCTTGTCAGACAACCGTCTCATTCCCGCCGAGGGTTTCCGGTGAGGTTGCCCATCGCTCGCGGGCCGCTGACTGACGAGCTGATCAGCGCGTTGCGCCGGCCGGCGGGCTCGGTGCGGCTGTTCGGCGCCGGTCTGGCACTGGATCCGCCGGCAGCGGTCCTGGCCGATGACGATCTGCAACTGGGGCTCTGGACCTGTTATGAGCTGCACTACGGCGGTTTCACCGACGCCCAGCCGGGCTGGGAGTGGGAACCGGAGCTGATGTCGTGGACCAGGGCCTTGGAGGACCTGTTCAGCTCAGCGCTACGCGGCTGCGTCCGTCTCGAGCCGGCACCGGCCGGGAATTCGATCGCCGACCGGCTGCGGGCTCTGATCGACGCCGACAGCGGTCCTGAACTCTCCCGTCAGCTGCAGTCCAGCGCCACTGCCGAGGAGTTCCGGGAATTCGTCACGCACCGCTCGATCTACCATCTGAAAGAGGCCGATCCGCACAGCTGGGCGATCCCGCGACTGCGCGGCAAGGCCAAGGCCGCGCTGGTAGAGATCCTGTCCGACGAGTACGGCGCCGGTTCGGTGAGCCGGATGCACTCGGAGCTGTTCCGGGCGACCATGCGCAGTCTCGGCCTGGACGACAGCTACGGCCACTACCTCGACCAGGTGCCCGGAGTCACGCTGGCGATCAACAACCTGATGTCCTATTTCGGCCTGCACCGGGAGAACCGCGGCGCCCTGGCCGGGCACCTCGCCGCCTTCGAGATGACCTCCTCGACCCCCAATCGCCGTTACGGCAAAGGCCTGCGGCGCCTGGGCGGGGACGCCACGGCCACCCGGTTCTACGACGAGCATGTGACCGCCGACGCCCTGCACGAGCAACTGGCGGCGCATGACCTGTGCGGCTCGCTGGTGGCCGACGAGCCGGAACTGGCCGACGACGTCCTGTTCGGCGCCGCCTGCGCGTTGCACCTGGACAACGTCTTCGCCGAGCACCTGCTCAGCTGCTGGACAACGGGAAGCTCCTCACTGCGCACGGCCGAAACCGAGCGACCCGCCGACCGGGACGTCGTGAGCACCACTGGCGCCGGGGCCGTGGCCGGGTGACTGCGCAGTGATGGCCCTGAATTACATCCTTCCCATCAAATCCGATCAGGGCCGTGACATCGGCGAACTGGCGGGCTATCTCAATCAGCTGAGCGAATCCGCGCAGGTGATAGTGGTCGACGGATCGCCGCCGGAGGTCTTCGACGCTCACCGCGCGCTGCTGAATTCTGCAGTCACCCATGTCCGTCCCGCTGACGACGTTCGGTTTCGCAACGGCAAGGTGAACGGGGTGGTCACCGGGTTTCGGCTGTGCGGTTCGGACAAGGTGGTCATCGCCGACGACGACGTGCGCTACGAGCCGGCCCAGCTTCACCGGGTGGAGCTGGCTCTGGACACCGCCGAACTGGTACGCCCGCAGAACTACTTCCGGCCGCTGCCCTGGCATGCCCGTTGGGACACCGCTCGTTCGCTGCTGAATCGCGCGGTGATCGGTGCTGACTTTCCCGGAACGCTGGCGTTGCGGCTGAGCCCGCAGCTGCGAGCGGCCGGCTACGACGGCGATGTGCTCTTCGAGAACCTGGAATTGATCCGCACGGTCCGCGCTGCCGGTGGCCGGGAACGGCTGATGCTCGACCTGTACGTGCGGCGGTTGCCGCCGAGCACCCGGCACTTCGCCCGGCAGCGGGTCAGGCAGGCCTATGACAGTTTTGCCCAACCCGGTCGGATGATTCTCGAGCTGGCGCTGCTGCCGGCCTTCGTGCTGCTCCGGCGGCGGCCACTACCGCTGGCCGCGTTGCTGGGCGCGGCGGTGGGTCTGGCCGAGATCGGCCGGCGCCGGGACCAGGGCCGGGCCGTCTTCGCGCCCGGCTCGGTCTGGTTCACCCCGGCATGGCTTGCCGAACGCTCGGTCTGCTCGTGGCTGGCGTTGGCCACCCGGGTGCTGTTCGGCGGAGTGCGTTATTCCGGCGGGCGGATCTGGCGCGCGGCGCACTCGGTCTCTGAGTTACGCCAGCGCGGCAACCAGCGGGCCGACTGAGTTCAGCCCGGTCCGGCGCGGCCGATGGTCGCCGCCAGCTTGTGACTGCCGTCGCAGAACGGTTTGAGAGCCGAGCGGCCGCACCGGCACAGCGCGACGGTCTTGCCGCTGCGTGGGATGGGGGTGCCGTCCAGCTCGCAGAGCTCGAAGGCGCCTCGCACGATCAGCGGCCCGTCCGGATACGGCGTGATGGTCACCGGCGGTTCGCTGAGCTCCGTCATGGGTTTCCCTTCACTCGTTCCGGTGCGCTCATGTCACCGTAGTCGACCGGACGCGCAGGGGCGCCCGCCCGGCAGGCCCGGTCCAACGTCCGGGCGATGACCGCCGCTCCCGGCGCCGTTCGCAGCTCCTCCAGGGTCAACGGCAGCGGCACGGACCAGTTCTGCTCCCGGATGGTTCCGGGCAGGTTCGGCCTCAACTCGACGCCGGCCGCGTCCTCCAGGGTGGCGGCAAGCAGCCGTGACGGCGCCTGCGCCAACACCCGGTACGCCGCGCCGATCACGTCCTCGGCGCTGGCGTCGGCCGGCATGGCGGTCAGCTCGGCCAGGTGATCGCGCAGTTGCTCGGTGCTCGCGGCGTCGGCGTCCAGGCCGTTAGCGCGCTGATCGGCGAGGTCGGTCCCGGTCCACAAGCCGGCCACGGTGGGCAGGTCATGGGTGCTCACCGCCGCCAGCGCCGTGACCGGCCAGGCCGCGGGCGGTTCCTGCTCGAACCACAACAGCCGGTAGGACAGGATATTGCGGGCTTCCATCTCCTCGCGCAGCCCCGGCGCCACGGTTCCCAGATCCTCTCCCACCACCACCGCCTGGAACCGGTGGCTCTCCAGCGCCACGATCTCGAGCAGGTCGTGCACGGGATAGTGGACGTACCCACCCTCCGTCGGCGGGCAGTCCCGCGGAATCCACCAGAGCCTGAGCAGCCCCATGACGTGATCGATGCGCAGCCCGCCGTGCTGTGCCAGCGTGGACCGGATGGCCTCGATGAAGGGCTGGTAGCCGGCCTGCCGCAACCGCCACGGCACGAACGGGTGCAGCCCCCAGTCCTGCCCGCTGAGGTTGAACGGATCCGGCGGGGCGCCCACCGCCACTCCCTCGGCCATCACCTCCTGCCAGGACCAGGCGTCCGCGCCGTTGGGGTCGACCCCGATCGGCAGGTCCTGGATGACCGCGACGCCCGGTGCCAGGTCGGCCAGTTGGAGGGCGAGCGCCCATTGCAACCAGGCGTGAAAGCTGATGGCCGGGGCGGCCTCATCCTGGAACCGCAGCACCGCGGGGCCGTCCGGCCGGCGCAGTTCCACCGGCCAGTCCCGCCATTCGGGTCCGTGCGCCTCAGCCAGCGCGCACCAGGTAGCGAACCGCTCGAGGGTATGGTCCTGGCCGGCCCGCCAGGTGGCGAAGCGATGATCCGAGCCCGCCTGGGCGAACACCCGGTGCAGCGCCGAGCGCTTGATCCGCCACACCGCGTCCCGGTCGATCAACGAACCGGTGTTGGCGGCGCGGCCGGCCTGCTGGAAATCGCGCAGGTCCACCCGGTCAGCGCCGGGCACGTCCTCGACCCGCAGGTAGATCGGATTGCGAAAGGCCCTGCTGGTCGGGAAGTACGGGCTGGCCTGCTGCGGAAAGGTCGGCGCGACCGCGTGCAACGGGTTGACCAGCACGAAGCCGGCGCCCTGCTCGGCCGCCCACTCGGTCAGCGCGCGAAGGTCGCCCAGGTCTCCGATCCCCCAACTGAGCCGGGATCGGGCGGCGTACAGCTGGACGGTCCAACCCCAGGCGCGCCCGTCGGGCAGGTGGCAGCGGCCCGGGCCCACGATCAGCCGCCGTTGCCGGCCGGCCGGCCCGATCAGGGCGTGGTAGCCCAGTGGGCAGTCCTGCGGAACGACGCCGTCGATCGCCAGCGAGCCGCCGCCTTCCAGCAGCAGCCGGCCCGCTGCCGGCACCGGTTGACCGCGGCGTGCGACGATCGGCCCGCTGTCCCGCGCGTCGTCCGGCGGCACGCCCAGCGAACGGTTCAGTCGCTCGATCGTCGCCGCCGCGATGCTGTGCGGCGCGCCACCGGAGTCCAGGTAGGTCTGCGCGATGGGTTGACTCGGCTCTTGCAGGATCATCTGTCGCGGCCTCGAAGATCGCTCTGGCCGGACAGCTACCGGGGTTTGCGGGCCGGGCCGGCACTAGCAGTATGCCTGGCGCCGCCGAAGGCGAGGCTCAACCGGTGGCAGGCCCGGCGGTCCGAGGGTGTGCGGCGCTCAATCCGAGCCGGTGGCCGACGCCGCGCATCTGGTAGTCGAAGTAGCTCTGGTAGTCGTTGACGACGGTGCGCAACTGTCCGAAGAGTTCGAAGCTGACGCTGCCGACGAGCTCGGTCCAGGCCAGCGCCAGGTGGGCGAGCTGGAACTCGGTCAGGGCCGGCGCCACGCTGTCGCGCCACGTTTTGAGATCAGCCCGCAAGGCCCGAGGGATCGCACGGTCATCGGCCACCGGGCCGAGACCGGCCAGCGCCGCGTCCGTCAGGATCTGCGCCAGCGACAGCGGAATCCGCGCTGCGGGATCGATCGTGCCGGTGGGTAGCCGGTACTCCGGGGCGGGGCTGCCGAAGATCAGCGCGTACTGCCGCGGCTGGGCCAGGGCCCAGGTTCGGGTAGCGGTGGCCACCGCCAGCCAGCGGCCCATCAGGTTGCGGCGCCGGACCGCCGACTCGGCAGCCTCGACGGCGTCGCCCAGCGCGTCGTAGGCATCGAGGATCAACGCGGTGAGCAGCTCGTCCCGGCTGGGGAAGTACCGGTACATCGCGGAAGACACCATGCCCAGCTCTCGTGCCACCGCGCGCAGCGACAACCCGGCCGGGCCGTGCTCGGCGAGCTGGCGCCGGGCGGTCAGCTTGATCTCGCGGATCAGCTCCTCGCGAACCCTGACCCGCGCGCTCGCCCTCACCCTCACCACCCCTCCCACTATGCACCAGAGTGCGAGCACTGGCAACAAACAAGAGCACCGATCTCGTTCAACAGGCGCCCTGCGGGGAGGTGAGCACCTGTGTCAGAGAGTGACCACTCGTGCCCGTCTAGTAATCAAAATCAGGGCCTCAGCACCTCGCATGTGGTTCAGGTGATCCGGGTTCTGGCGCTAATACATTGCCACCATTTACCCGCAGCTCACTGAAAGCGCTCTACACTTTGCCTGGGTTCGAACCGGATAGCCCTTGCGCTCGGCGCTGAGCCAAGTGCAGATACGTCCGAAACACGGACCGCTCCGGAGGTAACCATGCCAGTCCTATCCACTCCCCTGACGGAACTGCTATCTGCCACAGCTCGCCCGTCGATCACCTCGTCCACAGCAGACTTGACGGGGTTGATGCGCCGGCTCGAGCCGGCGGCTGATCCGGCAGCGGTCTTCAAGAGCTTGACCCGGGTACTGGTTCCGCTGCTCTGCGATTCCAGCACGGTCTGGCTCGCCACCGCCGGGCAGCGGCCCAGCCAGATCAGCTTTCGGGTGGCAGACAGCGACGGCTACGAGCAATGGGCCGGCCCGGACGCGATCACGCCAGGCGAGCCCGGCGCGACCTGGCCCGCGGGCCTGGCCGGTGATGACACCGTGGTCGTGCCGATCAACCCCTCGACCGTCATCGGGCAGGTCGACTACCGCGGCGTGCTGACGATGAGCTTTCACGGCCCACGGCCGACCTTGTCGCATCTGCTGATCGGGCACCTGCTGGTCGAGCGTGCGATCGCGCTGGTGCAACGCGAACAGCTGGCAGCCAAGGTCGAGAACCTGCACCGCGCGCTCAGCACCAACCGTGAGATAGGCGCCGCCATGGGCATCCTGATGGCCCGGCACACGCTGACCAGCGACCAGGCCTTCGACCTGTTGCGCCGCACCAGCCAGCGGGCACACCGCAAGATCGTCGCCATCGCCACCGAGGTGATCGAGACCGGGTTGCTCGAGCTGCCGCCCGGTGTCGAATTGCTGGAGCAGCGTCCGACACCCCGACCGCCGCGGCGCGGGCAGCACCTGCGATTGGCACGCTGAGCCGAGCTCGACCCAACTTCGGCGTGTCGTAGTCCTCGACCGTTCCTGCTGGTGTGCACTGGGCAAGATCCTGCCCGAGTCCACCGGATGGAGTGAGCATGGCTGGCCGAAGCCTGACGCTGGCGCTGCTCGCGCTTGCCGGTGCGATGGCCGGTTGCGTATCCAGCACCGAGCGATCCGAGGTGCAGTCGGTCGCCGCCGAGTTCGTCACCGCGGTTCAGGATCGCAACGGCTCGGCAGCCTGCGCGCTGCTGACCTCTGAAGCCGAGGAGTCAGCGTCCGGCGCCACCGACGTGCCCTGCACGACAGCGGTCCTCAACATCGAAGAGAGCGGCAACCAGGTGCACGGCACCCAGATCTGGGGTGACGCCGCGCAGGTGAAGCTGGGAAGCGACACCGTGTTCCTGCGACGGATGCCTGCTGGTTGGCAGGTCCAGGCCGCCGGTTGCCAGTCCCGGCCAGGAGCGGCGTATGACTGCGAAATCCAAGGCTGAGCGATGAGGACGACCTTCTTCGGCATCGCGTCATTCGTCTTTCTAAGCCTGGTCTACCTCATCGTCATCGGGGTGCTGCACCGGTGAGCCGGCCGAGCCGCTATTTCAAGGAAAACGGCTTGACCCTGGCCTTCGTGGGGCTGCTGCTGGCAGCGCTGGTCGGACAGGCGTTCGCCGGCGTCACCGAGCTCAACGGCGAGCAGCGGGCAACGGGCGGCGCGACGCTCAGCCTCGTCGAGTACCTGCTGTCGTCCCAGTTCGCGGTCGACGTCGCGGAGAACTGGCAATCGGAGTACCTGCAATTCGCGCTCTACATCGTTGCCACCACCTGGCTGGTCCAGCGCGGGTCCAGCGAGTCCAAGAAGCTCGACCAGGTCGGCACGGACAGCGACAAGGAGCAGAAGGTCGGCCGCTACGCCGAATCTGACTCGCCGGCCTGGGCCCGGGCCGGGGGCTGGCGAACGGCGCTCTACGGGCGATCCCTCGGTTTCATCATGACCTTCTTCTTCGTCATGTCCATGCTGGCGCAGTCGATCGCCGGCCGGGCCGCGTTCAACGGCCAGCTGCTCGAGCGCTACCAGGACACCTTGAGCTGGTCTGACTACATCACCTCAGCCGACTTCTGGAACCGCACCTTTCAGAACTGGCAGTCGGAATTCCTGGCGGTCGCGTCGATGGCTGCCTTCGCGATCTACCTTCGGCAGCGCGGATCACCGGAGTCCAAGCTGGTGGGCGCCCCGCATGACGCCACCGCCGAGGATCCCTGAGCCCTGCTAGCAGTCGCAGCTGGCCGCTGACAGGGGCGCGGTCAGCGGGTCGATCGGCCCGTTCACGATGCCTTCGCGGCTGCCCGCCTGACTGGAGGACCTGCTCAACGGCGGCGCCGGCGTTGAGGTTAGCCTCGAAGGCAGGACCCCGAGAGGAGCAAGCGCAGATGAGCGACGAGTCGAACACGCACCCGGCAGGTGAAGGCCTCAGCGATGAGGAAATGGTCCGGCAGGTGGCGGGTCAGACCGCCAGTGACCTCAAGTACAGCGACGTCTTCGAGCGGGAATCCGAGGGCGCCACGACCGACGTCGAGGCCGCCAAGGCATCGGGTGAGGAACTCGCCGGCGGCTGATCGGCGGCGGTGAGCACCATCATCCGCGGCGGGTGAGACCACCGGTCATCCGCGGCGGGTGAGGGGCGGGCGCCGCTGCCGGTGCGGGTCAGCGCGATTCGAGCAACCGCCGCACCGCCGCCAGATCGGCAGCCACCGCTCCGGCGTCCCGCTTGAAATCGGTCTCGCTGACGCCCGGCTGCCGTCGCAACGTGAAGACCAGCTCGCACCCGTCGCCGTCGGCGATCACCCGCATCGGGTTGTAGAAGCGCTCGCCGGTGGCCAGGGTGACCCAGTGATCCAGAACCCCGTACGGGTTCTGCTCGACCATCGCCACCACGATCCGCCCGAGCGGTGACTCCGCGACCCACTGGCCATCGATCAACTCGATCGAGCTGCCCAGCCCGGCGGCCCACTGCGGCAGGTTCGCCGGCTGTGAGACGTAGTCATAGACCTCGGCGGCCGGCCGGTCGATCCGGATGCCGAGATGCCTGGATTCGGCTGCCATGGAAGGTGATTGTGCCGGGTCGTGGCGCTGGCCGTGGCGGCGCCCCGTGCCGGTGTCGAAGCCGGCCCGGCCCAACCGGTACAGCACGTGGTGGCGCAACAGATGCCCCGGTGGCAGCGCCGGATGCTCGAAGTCCTCGTCCGGATCGTGTCTCATGCCCAGCCGTCGCATCACAGCCCGCGAAGCGGCGTTGCCGCTTGCGGTGAAGCTGACGATCTCCGGCAATCCGAACTGCTCGAAGCCCACCCGCAGTGCCTGCCGGCCGGCCTCGGTGGCCAGCCCCTGACCCCAGGCCTGCCGGCTCAGCCGCCAGCCGACCTCGACAGCAGGGGTGAAGTGCGCCCGGAAGCGCGCGACGCTGAGACCGGTGAAGCCGATGAACTCGCCGGTGTCGATGCGTTCCAACGCCCACAGGCCGAAGCCGTCGGCCTCGAAACCGGCCTCGATCCGGTCCACGAAGGCATCGCTGGCGCTACGGTCCAGAACCGCCGGAAAGTGAGCCATCAGCTGCGGATCAGCGTTCATGGCGGCAAACGGCTCGCGGTCGGCCGGCCGCCAGCGGCGCATCACCAGCCGCTCGGTTCGCACGGCTGCCGCTGCCTGCCTAGCTGGAGGTCGGGAAGGAGTAGCTGGCCGCCGAGCTGGACTGGTGCTCGGGCCAGCGCGAGGTGACGACCTTGCCGCGGGTGTAGAAGGAGACGCCCTCAGCGCCGTGCACGTGCTTGTCGCCGAACAGCGAGTCCTTCCAGCCGCCGAAGGAGTAGTAGGCCATCGGAACCGGGATCGGGACGTTGATGCCGATCATCCCGACCTTGACGCCTCGCTGGAACCTGCGGGCGGCATCGCCGCTGGAGGTGAAGATGGCGGTGCCGTTGCCGTAGGGATTGGCGTTGATCAGCTCGATCGCCTCCTCGACCGTCTCGACCCGCAGCACCGACAGGACCGGGCCGAAGATCTCCTCGCGGTAGACGTCCATCGAGGTGGTCACCCCGTCGATCACCGTCGGGCCGACGAAGAAGCCGTCCTGGCCGCCTTCCACCCGCAACCCCCGGCCGTCGACGCTGAGCCGGGCGCCCTGCTCCGCGCCGCTGCCGATCAGCCCCTCGATGCGGTCCTTGGCGGCCTGGGTGATCACCGGGCCCATCTCACTGCCGCTCTCGCGGCCCGGGCCGACCTTCATCGCCCGGGCCCTCTCAGAGACGGCCTCGACCAGCTGGTCGGCTGCCGCACCCACCGCCACGGTCGCCGAGATCGCCATGCAACGCTCACCGGCCGAGCCGAAGGCGGCCGCCACCAGGTGGTCGGAGGCGAAGTCGAGGTCGGCGTCGGGCAGCACGACGGCATGGTTCTTGGCACCGCCCAGTGCCTGCACCCGCTTGCCGCTCGCGCTGGCCCGCTGGTGGATGTAGCGAGCGATCGGGGTGGACCCGACGAAGGAGACCGCGGCGACGTCGGCTGAGTCCAGCAGCGCGTCCACGGCTTCCTTGTCACCGTGCACCACGTTGAACACGCCGTCGGGCAGTCCCGCTTGCTGCCACAGCTCGGCGACCAGCAACGAGGCGGACGGGTCGCGTTCGCTGGGCTTGAGCACGAAGGTGTTGCCACAGGCGATCGCGACCGGATACATCCACATCGGGACCATCACCGGGAAGTTGAAGGGGGTGATGCCGGCGACCACGCCCAGCGGCTCACGGAAGGAGTAGGTGTCGATGCCCGCCGAGACCTGGTCTGAGTACTCGCCCTTGAGCAGGTGCGGGATGCCGCAGGCGAACTCGATGACCTCGAGGCCGCGTTGCACCTCACCGCGAGCGTCACTGAGAACCTTGCCGTGCTCGTCGGTGATCAGTCCGGCCAGTTCCTCGATGTGGTTGTTCACCAGCTCCCGAAAGGCGAAGAGGATCTTGGCACGCCGGCTCAGCGAGCTCTGGGACCAGTCGAGGAAGGCCGCGCCGGCCACCTGCACCGCGTCCTGGACCTCGGCCGCTGAGGCCAGCGCGACCTGGGCGTGCTGCTGGCCGGTGGCCGGGTTGAACACCGGCGCCCGGCGGCCTCCGGGCTCGGCGACCCGCTTGCCGCCGACCCAGTGCTCGATCGTTATGCTCATCGTCCGCCCTTCGCCGCGTCGTGGCGCTCAGCAAACCTCCCGGCTTCGGCTCATGTCAACCGCAGCCACCTCCGAGCGTCACAGCCAGTCACTGCTTGAACCCGCTTGATCCGCGCGGCTAAAGTCGAATGAGCTGGAAAAGCAGCCTGGTTTCTCCGAACCCGGATGCTGGCCATGATCTCTTCCTTCCACTACCCGCCGGCAGGCTTTCCACCCCCGCGTCGCCGGCCTACCCCCGACCAGCGGCAGGGACCCAGCATGCGCCAGCGCTGCTGGTGGTACGGGCACCGCTGGGACTACCGGATGAGCACCCAGCGGGTGATCATCGAGTTCCGCCAGTGCCGCCGTTGCGGCGAGGTCGAGGTCCAGGTCGGCTGACAGCTCGCGGTTGCCATCCTGGGCTTCTGAGCGGTGTCAGCTCGCCGGCTTCAGCAGCCCGCGCTCCTCGACTACGTCCAGCGCCAGGGTCCGGAAGCCCATGTCCTCGAACAGGACGACGACCCGGCCCGGCTCGTACTGCTGGACGATGCCGGTGCCCCACTCGGCGTGCCGGACCCGCTGGCTCAGGGCGAAGGGCTGATCCCCGACGGTGGTGGAGGTGCCGGCGTCGCAGTTGTCGCAGTTCTGGCAGGGCTCCGTCCGATCCTCGCCGAGCAGTTGCAGCAGCAGCCGGCGGCGGCAGTCATCGGTTTCGGCGTAGCGGCGGACCAGCTCGACCGCGGTCTGGGCCTGCACGCGGCGCTGCCGGACCGAGTGCTGGGCGGCCTCGACGGCGTTCCCGGCGACGTGGGGCTCGCAGACCCGGCGCAGGCTGCCGCGTTGCTCGGCCACCGCGCCCACGGCGATCAGGGCGTTGGCGGCCCGCCGAACCCGGGCGGTCGACAGGCCGGCTTGACCGGCCACCACGCTGAGCCTGGTAGGGCGGCTGTCCAGCGCGGCCAGCACCGCTGCCAGGTCATCGGCGGACGGGCCCTGGCCGGCGCTGAAGTAGCGGGCCAGGCCGTAGCCGTTGGGCCGGCTCAGCAGGATCGCGCGGGCCGGCTCACCGTCGCGTCCGGCGCGCCCGATCTGCTGGTAGTAGGCGTCGAGGTCTTCGGGCGGGTCGGCGTGCACGATCAGCCGCACGTCCGGCTTGTCGATGCCCAGGCCGAAGGCGTTGGTGGCCACCACGACCGGTGTCGAACCGTCCAGGAACGCGGCATGGGTGGCCTCGCGCAGCTTGCGCGCCATCGAGCCGTGGTAGTGCGCGGCGGCGATCCCGAGCCCGGTCACCGCCTCGGCCAGCTCCTCGCTGCGTCGACGGCTGGCGACGTAGACGATGGCAGCGCCCGCCCGGGTAGACGCATTGTCCTGCAACAGCTGGAGAACCTCGGCGTCGGCTGCTGGCGCGTCAGTCACCAACCGGCTGCTCAGCCAGATGTTCGGACGGTCGAACTCGCCGACGATCACTGCCGGCTCGGTCATCTTGAGCGCCTCGACGATCTCGCTACGAACCCGCGGCGAGGCGGTCGCGGTCAGCGCCAGCACGCGGGGCCGGCCCAGGGCGGCGATCACCGCCGGCAGGGTGAGGTAGTCCGGTCGGAAGTCGTGACCCCAGGAACTCACGCAGTGCGCCTCGTCCACGACGAACAGCGACACCCTGGTCGCGCTCAGCGCTCGCATCACCTCCTCGCGCGCCAGTTGCTCAGGTGAGAGCAGCAGGAACTCCAACTCCCCCGCCGCCATCCGTTCCAGCACGGAGCGCTGCTGCGCCGGGGTGAGCAGGCTGTTGAGGGCAGCCGCCGGTGGCCCGGCCGTGGACAGCGCCACCAGCTGGTCCTTCTGCAGGGCGACCGTCGGCGAGATGACCACCGTTGCCCCAGGCAGCAGCTGACCGGCCACCCGGTAGATCAGCGACTTTCCGGTGCCGGTGGCCAGCACGGCGAGGGTGTCTCGTTCGAGGGCGGCCTGCAGCGCTTCGGCCTGCCCGGGCCGCAGTTCGACGTCGCCGAGCAGCTCCCGGACCGTGGCCGATACTTCGCGCTCGGTGGGTGCGGTCCGGGTCATGTCCAGCCCGGGTGGCCGATCTCCGCGAGCCGATGCCTGGCCAGCCGTTCGGTGAGCTCGGGCAGCGCCTCCACCCGAGGCGCCTGGATGTCATCCAGGCAGCTGGCCACCACCTCGATGACGGTGGTCAGCGGCAGGCAGCATTCGTACTCGCGATAGAGCCGTTCGACGACGCCCGCGAGCAGGCTGCTCGTCGGCTGCGACAGCGTCGGGGACGCTGAAAGGACTGGTGTTGTGGACAGGTGCTTGGTAGGTGCTGGCAGCAAGGTTGTCACGGCTGATCCACTCTGCGGATCGTCACCTTGGTAGTCAGCTGCTGTGCTGGCAAGAACGCTGAATGCGAGCTACCCGCCGGCCACCGTGGGACGCCGAGGCTGCGTTCCCAGCCTGTGATACCACGGTAACTGATTCACGCGGCATTGACAACGAAGCGTGAGCGGGCGGCGGGCGGAGCGTCCCGGCTCAGCCCGCCGGTCGGTAGCGCTCTAGAACTGCCCGACCACGTCCACGAGCAGCAGCTGGGCCGGCGAGGCGGGCTGGGCCTGCTGGCCGCCGGCGGCGGGCTTGGCCGCGATCGCCGGCACCACGATCAGCGCGCGGCTGCCGATGTTGCGCCCGTTGAGCACGTTCGCCACCGTGAGCACGTTGCGCGCTTCCACCGTCTGCGGCGCCTTGCCCCAGGTCGACTGGGTGTTCTTGCCGGTGGCGGCGTCGGTCTGCACGACCTGCAGGACCAGGGTCTTGGCAGGGTCGATCTTGGCCCCGGAGCCGGACACCAGCAGCGTGCTGGTGGGTTTCGTGCCGATCTTGACGCCGGCCGTGCTGGTCACCGCCGGCGCTTTGGCAGGCACATTGGTGAGCTTGGGCAGCCCACTGGGCAGCTTGCTCACAGCGGTGCCGGGCGCCGAGGCGTCCGGCCGGTAGGTCGCGATCAGGTCGACGACGAAGACCAGCGTGTCGGTGCCGGTGATGCCGGCCTGGGACTGGCCCTGGCTGCCGTAGCCGTCGGCCGGCGGGATCGCCAGCAGCACCCGGCTGCCGAGCTTCTTACCGACCAGGGTCTTGTCCCAGCCGGGGATCACCGCGCCGGCGCCGATCACGAACGCGGCCGGCTTGCCCCGGTCGAAGGAGCTGTCGAAGACCTTCGCCTTGCCGCCCTTGGGCACCCAGGTCTGGCCGGTGTAGTTGGCCACCAGGGTGTCGCCCTTGGCCACGGTCGCGCCGGTGCCGGAGGTGAGGACCTGCTCGGAAAGCTGGCTGGGCGCCGGCTTGTCGGCCACGGTGACGACCGGCTTGACGCCGAAGCCGCCCTTGACCGACGCGTCGGCCACGCCCTGCACCGCGCTGGTGGCCGGGGACGCGGATCCTGACGTCGAGGCAGAGGCAGCGGCAGAGCCTGAGGTGGAAGGCGCAGCGTCAGGCTCGTCGCCGGAACCACAGGCGGTGAGCAGTGAAATAGGCAGGACCAAGGAGGCGAGCAGGAGGCGCGAACGAGAAAGCACAAAAACCCCAACCGGGTGAACAGTGACTGAGCAAACCCGACAAGCCTAACCCGGATTGCTGTGCGGCCCGACTTCTCGCTGCCGGCCGGCGCCCGCCCGGGTCGGATCAGAGGTGGTTCGGGTGCTCGAACTCCGGCTCGGCGGCCGGCTCGCCCTGCAAGGCGTCCAGGAAGGTCTGGGCCCAGTGCGCGACGTCATACTCCCGAACCCGCCGCCGCAACGACCGCATCCGCCGCCGGGCCTCCTGCGGCGAGATCCGCGCGGCGCGGACGATCGCGTCCTTGAGCCCGGCGATGTCGTGCGGGTTCACCAGGAAGGCGCTGCCGAGCTCGTCGGCGGCGCCGGTGAACTCGCTCAGCACCAGGGCGCCGGACTCGTCGTAGCGGCACGCCACGTACTCCTTGGCGACCAGGTTCATGCCGTCGCGCAGCGAGGTGACCAGCATGACGTCGGCGGCCAGGTAGAGCGCCGCCATCTCCTCCTGCGGGTAGGAGTGGTGCAGGTAGTGCACCGGGGCGCTGCCCACCTCGCCGAACTCGCCGTTGATCCGGCCGACGGTCACCTCGACCTCGTCGCGCAGCTTGCGGTACTGCTCGACCCGCTCCCGGCTGGGACTGGCCACCAGCACCAGGATGTCCTGCGGCGAGGTCAGCCGGCCTTCCTGCAAGAGCTCGCCATAAGCCTTGAGCCGGTGCGCGATTCCCTTGGTGTAGTCCAGCCGGTCCACGCCGAGCAGCACGGTCTGCGGGTGGCCGAGGGCCTGCCTGATCTCCGCCGCCCGGGCCTTGACCTCGGGCCGGCGGGCGATCGCCTCGAAGCCGGCCGAGTCGATCGAGATCGGAAAGGTCGCCGCCCGCACCGTCCGGTCGTCCTCGGCCGCCGCCGGACCGGCTCGCCGCCGGCCCGCGGAGTTGCCGACCGGGCCGCGAGACCCGTCACCGGGCCAGTCCCGCGGAACCCGCACCAGCGAGCCACGAGTGGTCAGCCCGGCGGCCCGGCGGCAGGCCCGCAAGAAGTTGGTGGCATCGCCGTGGCGCTGGAATCCCAGCAGGTCAGCTCCCAGCAGGCCCTCGATGATCTGGCGCCGCCATGGCAACTGGGCGAAGATCTCGTACCCGGGAAAGGGAATGTGGTTGAAGAACCCGATCCGCAGGTCCGGACGCCCGGCCCGCAGCATGCCCGGCACCAGTTGCAACTGGTAGTCCTGCACCCACACCACCGCCCCGTCGGCGGCCTGCTCGGCAGCAGTCCGGGCGAACCGCTGGTTGACCTTGACGTAGGCGTCCCACCACGCTCGCCTGAACCTCGGCGGGGCGATCACGTCGTGATACAGCGGCCATAACGTGTCGTTGGAGAATCCCTCGTAGTAATCGCGGATCTCCTCGCTGGACAGGCCCACACCGACCAACCGCATGCCGGCCTCGTCGAAGGGCTCCGGCGGCTCGCCGGGAGCTCCGGTCCAGCCGATCCAGGCGCCGTCGGCCTGCTGCATCACCGGTTGGAGCGCGCTCACCAGCCCGCCAGGACTGCGCCGCCAGGACACCTGGCCGTCCGGCTCCTCGACCCGGTCCAGCGGCAGCCGGTTGGCGACGACGACGAAGTCATAGTTCCCGCTCGACGGCGCCGAGGATCGGCCGCGGTGCTCCTGCGTTGTGCTGCTCATCAGGCCTTTGACTCCATGCGGCGCATCCGCCGCCTCCGTTAACGCGACAGCTACCTGGCTGGCTTAGCCCTCTCGACCATACGTGCCGGCTCACCCCCGATGGCCGGACGGGGGCGCGGGCCAGCCGTTGTGAGGCCCGGTAGGGCAGGTAGAAGTACCCTGATCCGCTTCGGCTTGCGGTGATACCGCACGCCCGGGCACAGTGACGCTCAGGTCGCGCGTCGCTGCAGCGCTGTCGCGGCTCAGGCCCGTCCGGCTCAAACCGAGAGCCGTTCGGGCCGACTTCACTCACGACGCGCCAAGTCCTGCCGGGTAGGGCTGGTTGGGGGCTACTGTTGAGGGGTCCTCTCGGCACGACGGCCGTTAGCTCATCACCTCGTCCGGCTACGGCCCTGTAGGCACCGCAGAGGGATCGCATGACCACTGACCAGCCCCAACTGCTGAGCCCGCACGCCTTGGCCGCCAGCTTCGCCGAACTGGCCCGCGAGCTGGCCGGGCACCACAGCGAGAACGACACCTGGACCGCGATCGTCAAGGCAGCCCTGCGGACGGTTCCCGGCGCCGAGGACGCCGACATCACCATCCTGCGCGGCGGCAAGTTCTCCACCGTGGCGCCGAGCAGTGACTTTCTCCGCCAGGTCGACGCCATCCAGTACGAGCTGACGTCGGGGCCCTGCGTCGACGCCATCCTGCAGCAGTGCGTCTTCCGCACCGGCGACCTCTCCTGCGATCCCCGGTGGCCGGAGTTCGGCCACCGGGCCGCCCACGAGCAAGGCGTGTTCAGCATGCTGGGGTTCCGGATGTACCTGGAGAACAACGACACCATCGGGGGGCTGAACCTGTACTCCACCCAGCGCGATGCCTTCGACAGCACCGCCGAGTTGACCGGCGGGATCATCGCCACCCACGCGGCGATCGCGATGTCCGGCGCCCAGCACCGCAACCAGGCCGAGCACCTGCGGCTGGCGCTGGAGTCCAACCGGCAGATCGGGGTGGCGATGGGAGTGCTGATGAGCCGCCAGCACGTCACCAAGCAGCAGGCCTTCGACCTGCTCCGGATCGCCAGCCAGCACACCCACCGCAAGCTGGCCGACATCGCGATGGACGTGTCCGAGACCGGCATCCTGGAGTTTCCGCAGCCGGTCCAAGCCACCTCGGCGTAACGGGAAGGATTCGGCGGCGGCACGGCCCGGCGCCGCGGCCCGGCGCTACGCGCGGCAGTGGTCCGCGGCCTACGGTGGAACGATGTTCTCGACATCCAGGCCCATCGAGGCGACCCGTGACCAGGTCTGGGCGGTGCTCAGCGACGGCTGGCTGTATGCCGCCTGGGTGGTCGGCGCCTCCCGGATCCGCGAGGTCGATCCGCGCTGGCCGGCCGTGGGCTCGACGATCTCGCACTCGGTCGGCAGCTGGCCGCTGCTGCTCGACGACGACACCGAGGTGCTGACCTGCCGGCCGGGGCAGCTGCTGCGGCTGCTGGCCAGAACCCGGCCGCTGGGTGAGTCACTGGTCGAGATCGAGCTCACCGACCGTCCGGGCCTGGGCGCCTGCACGGTGACGATGCGGGAGGACACCGTCAGCGGTCCGGGGCTGCTGGTGCTGCCCGCGTTACGACAGCTGGCACTGGCGCCGCGCAACCGCGAGTCGCTGCGGCGGCTGGACTACCTGGCGCGCGGCCGGGTGCGCGTGGAACCGGAGGACTGAACCCGGGTACTATCGAAATTGACAATCAATGTCATTAACGATTCCCTGGTTGTCAGCGGCTTCCCCACCCGCCGCCTGTCCCCCGCTCAACCCCGCACGCCAGGAGATCCGATGCCCGCTCCAGCCCATACCCGGCGAGGACTGCTGGCGCTGCTGGCCGCCGTGCTGCTCACCGGCACGCTGACCGGCTGCGCCACCTCCACCGGCGCCCAGCAGGCATCCGGTGGCCCGATCGAGGTGGCAGCCAGCACCAATGTCTGGGGCAGCATCCTCAGCCAGCTCGGCGGCAGCCACGTCCGGGCCACCTCGATCATCTCCAACCCGCAGACCGATCCGCACGCCTACGAACCGACTCCGGCCGACGGCCGCACGATCGCCAACTCCCGGGTCTTCGTGCAGAACGGGGCCGACTACGACCCGTGGGCAGCGCGAAGCCTGGCGGCCAGTCCCGACGAGGGCCGGGCGGTCATCGACGTGGGCGAACTGGTCGGGGCGAAAGAGGGTGGCAACCCGCACCGCTGGTACTCCCCCGCCGACATCACCGAGGTCATCGAGGCGATCACCGTCGCCCTGAAGCGGGCCGACCCCGCCCACGCCGACTACTACGACAGCCGGCGGCGCGAATTCGAGACGGTCGACCTGGCCGAGTACCACCGGTTGATCAGCGAGATCAAGTCGCGCTACGCCGGCACCCGGGTCGGCGCCAGTGAGAGCATCTTCGAGCCGCTGGCCGAGGCCCTCGACCTGAAGCTGGCCACCCCCGCCGGCTTTCTGCACGCGATCAGCGAGGGCATCGACCCCAGCGCCGCCGACAAGGCCGCCAGCGAAGCGCAATTGAGCCGTCGCGAGGTCAAGGCCTACGTCTACAACAGCCAGAACGCCACGCCGGACGTGGCGGCCCAGCTGGCCTCGGCCCGGCGGGCCGGCGTGCCGGTGGTGCCGGTCACCGAAACGCTCAACCCGCCCGAGGCCAGCTTTCAGCAGTGGCAGATCAGCCAGCTGAGAGCGTTGCAAGCGGCGCTGGAGCAGGCGAGCGGGCGATGACCGAGCCGGCCGAGGTACTCAGGCTCACCGGCGTCACCGGAGCGGTCGGCGGCCGGGCGATCTTCTCCGACGTCAGCCTGCGGGTGCGGGCCGGGGAGTTCGTGGCGGTGCTGGGGCCCAACGGCGTCGGAAAGTCCACGATGCTCAAGGCGATCCTCGGACTGCTGCCGATCAGCGCCGGCGAGATCGAAGTGCTGGGCGCGGCGCCCGGACGGCACAACTCCCGGATCGGGTACCTGCCGCAGCGACGCGCCTTCGACCCGGCCACCAGGATCCGCGGCGTCGACCTCGTCCGGATGGGCTGGGACGGAGACCGCTGGGGCATCGCGCTGCCAGGGCGGCTGGCCGGCCGGTCCGGGCGCGAGGCCCGGGACCGGGTCCGCGAGGTGATCGCCCTGGTGGGCGCGCAGGAGTACGCCCACCGGCCGATCGGCCAGTGCTCAGGCGGTGAGCAGCAGCGGCTGCTGATCGCCCAGGCCCTGATCCGACGGCCGGAGCTGCTGGTGCTGGACGAGCCCCTGGACAGCCTGGACGTGACCAATCAAGCCTCGGTGAGCGCGCTCGTCCAGTCCGTCTGCCGCAGCCACGGGGTGGCGGTGATGCTGGTCGCCCACGACGTGAACCCGATCCTGCCCTACCTGGATCAGGTGATCTACCTGGCGCACGGCGGCGCCGTGATGGGCCCGCCCGAGCAGGTGATCACCGCGGACACGCTGAGCATGCTCTACGGCACCGCGGTGGACGTGCTGCGCGACCGCACCGGCCGGCTGGTGGTGGTGGGCCAGCCCGACAGCCACGCCGAGCACCGGTCCGTGCCGTGACGGGGCTGAGCTGGAACCTGCTCGAGAACATCGAGCAACTGCTCAGCTACCACTTCATGCTCAACGCGCTGCGGGCCGGCACCATCGTCGCGGTGCTGTGCGGCGCGATCGGCTACTTCATGGTGCTGCGCAAGCAGAGCTTCGCCGGGCACACCCTGGCGGTGATCGGCTTTCCCGGCGCGGCCGGCGCGACCTGGCTGGGGCTGAGCGCCAGCGTCGGGTACTTCGGATTCTGCATCGCCGGCGCGCTGGTCATCGCGGCCCTGCCCAGGACCGGCCGGCGCAGCTCCGGCCTGGGTGGCTACGGCGACGAGTCGGCCGTGATCGGCACCGTGCAGGCAGTGGCGCTGGCCTGCGGGTTCCTGTTCGTCAGCCTCTACCAGGGTTTTCTGAGCGGGCTGACCGGATTGCTGTTCGGCTCCATCACCGGCGTGTCCGACGGCCAGGTGCTGGCGTTGCTGGTGGCCGGCGCCGGTTGCCTGCTGGTGCTGCTGGCATTGGGACGCCCGCTGCTGTTCAGCAGCGTCGATCCCGACGTCGGCCAGGCCCGTGGCGTGCCGGTGCGACTGGTCGGCGCCGCGTTTCTGGTGCTGCTGGCCGTCGCGGCCGCCGGCGCCAGCCAGATCACCGGCAGCCTGCTGGTGTTCGCGCTGCTGGTGACTCCGGCCGCCACCGCCAGCCGGCTGACCGCGCGCCCCGGACTGGGCCTACTGCTGTCGGTGCTGATCGCGGTGGCGGTGACCTGGCTGGGTGAGGGCATCGCGTTCTTCTCGCCGTACCCGATCGGCTTCTGGGTCACCACGCTGGCGTTCGCGGCCTTCCTGCTGGCTGCCGGCTACCGCTGGGGCCTGGACCAGCTGGGCCGGCGGCGGCTCGGCGGCCGGCTCGCGCTGTCCGGCAGCCTGTCCGGGGCCGGCAGTCCGGCCGGCGGGAGCGCGCCGTGATCGTGCTGCTGGCCAGTGACCCGGTGACCGGGCTCGCGAGCATGCTGTCCCAGCCCTTCGTCCGCAACGCTTTGCTGGCCGGCACGGCGATCGCCGCGCTGTCGGGCCTGGTCGGCTACTTCGTGGTGTTGCGCGGCCAGGTCTTCGCCGGCGACGCGCTGTCGCATGTGGCCTACGCCGGCGCGCTGGCCGCCCTGGCAGCCGGCCTGGACCTGCGGCTCGGCCTGTTCGCCGCCACCATCGGCGTCGGGCTGCTGCTCGGGTCACTCGGTGGCCGGGCCGTCACCGATGACGTGGTGATCGGCACCGTCTTCGCCTGGGTGTTGGGCCTGGGGGTGCTGTTCCTGGCGCTGTACACGACCCACAGCAGCGCCAGCAACGGCACCGCCAACGTCAACGTGCTGTTCGGCTCGATCTTCGGGATCACCGCGGCGGCGGCCCGCACCGCGGCCTGGATCGCGGCCGGCCTGATCGCGGCGCTGCTGCTGATCGCCCGGCCGCTGCTGTTCGCCAGCGTCGACCCCGCGGTGGCCGCCGCCCGCGGGGTGCCGGTCCGGCTGCTCGGACCACTGTTCCTGGCGATCCTCGGCGCCACCGTCGGCGAGGCTAGCCAGGCGGTCGGCGCGCTGCTGCTGCTTGGCCTGCTCGCCGCGCCGGCCGCGGCGGCCCAGCGGCTGACCCCCGATCCGTGGCGGGCGCTGGGCCTGGCCGCGGCGCTGGCGGTGCTCGCGATGTGGGCGGGACTGTGCCTGTCCTACGCGGCCCCGGTGCTGCCGCCCAGCTTCGCCATCATCGCCTTCGCTGCCGCCGAATTCGCCCTGGCCGCCGGCTACCGCAGGCTGCGCGCGCCCGGCTGGCTCGCCGCGCCCAGCGGAAACCGGGCCAGGCCGGTCCACGGCCCGCCCTCGTAACGCCACAACCGCAACGCCCGGGCGGTGATCTCAAACGGCGCGAAGGCCTGCCGCAGCCGTGCCAGGGTGCGGCCGGCCTCCTCGGGACTCACCTTGTTCTGCACCGTCACGTGCGGTCGAAAGCCCTGCCGGTCCTGCGGGCTCAACCCGTCCCACCAGCTGCGCTGAAGCTCCCGGTGCAGCGCTAACAGCTCGGCCGAGCGCAACCGGTAGGCCACCCCGCGGCCCAGCGGCATCAGCTCGAAGACCTCGACCGGAAACGGTTCGCGGGCGGCGGCGGTCGTCAGCGCGGCGAACACCGCCGGCTCCTGAGCGGCCGGCACGGCGTGGAACAGCGTCACGTGCGCGCCCACCTGGGTACGCCCGGGCGCGAACAACGCGGCCCGCTCGCGATCGAAGCGAGCCTGCGCCTGGTCGTCGATCTCCAGCGTCACCACGAAGGGAGCGCTCTGCTGAGCATCCGGAGCCACGGATCCATCGTGTCAGCTGCCCGGGTCGGCAATCGTGCCAGCTGCCGGGGTCGGCAATGTCAGCTGCCGGGGTCGGCGAAAAAGGCGCGACGGCATCGGCGTCGGCCCGCCATACTCAGCTCATGCTGCTTGCCGAGGAACTGCTGCTGCTGGGGCTGGATCCCATCAAGGGGACGATCATCAACGGCGCCCGGCAGCAACTGCTGGTGGGTCTGGCCGGGGCGCTGATCGGCGAGCTCGCCCTGGTGGGCGCGGTGGGTTTCTCCGGCAAGCGCTTCGTCGCGGTCGGACCGGCGCCGGAGCACCCGCTGCTGGCCCGGACGCACCAGCTGCTCGCCGAACCGACCCGCCGCCACGCCCCCGGCCAGCTCCGGCGGGTCGACAAGGCGGTCGGTGGGATCTGGCCCCGGCTCGTCGACGGCCTGATCGAGCAGGGCGTGCTGGGACGCCGCCAGGACCGGCTGCTGTTCTTCACGGTGACCCGCCACCCGGTGCTTCAGCCCGCCGCGCGCGAGGACCCGCTGCAGCGGGTGCGGCTGGCCGCCACCGGGGACAACGGCCTGGAAGCGCGTACCGCGGTGCTGCTGGCGCTGGCCGGGCCGTCCCGGCTGCTGGGGGTCATCGCGCCGGACCGCGCGGACCGGCGGCACGCCAGGCAGCGCGTCAAGATGGCCACCGAGCTGACCCCGGTGGCGCCGGTGGTCAGGAAGGTGATCGCCGAGATGCAGGCAGCGGCCGCTGCCGGAGCCACGGTCGCCGCCACGTCGGCCGCCACCAGCAGCTGAGTCGTGTTAACTGCGTGCGAAGTCCTTTCATGACGCTATAGGCCGGTGTGCCTTACGGTGATGTCGCTCCCCGGCAACGAGAATGCGCCGATGGCGAGTTGGTCGATTGCGATCTCCGGTGGTGGACACCGTGCCAGCCTCTTCGGCCTCGGCGCGCTCATCTACCTGGCTGATTCCGGGTTGAATGCCGAGGTCACCTCGATCTCGTCGGTGTCCGGCGGCTCCCTCACCAACGGCTTCGTCGGAGCCCACCTCGACTACACCGCCGTCACCGGTCCCGAGTTCTGCGACGCCGCCAGGCCGCTGGTCAAGCGCTGCGCCGTCGAGGGCACCGTGCAGTGGGCGCCGGAGGCCGTGGCCCTGCTGGCCGGCATCGTGCTGGGACTGGTGCTGGCGATCGCGGCCTGGTTCATCCCCGGCCCGGATTGGCTCCAGGCCGCGCTGTGCGTCCTCGGCCTGATCGTGGCGCTGGGGCTCACCCAGGCACGCAGCCTCATCGCCGACCGGGTGTTCCGGCGGTTGCTGTTCAGGACACCGGCAGGACAGGCGATCCGTCTGAAGGACCTCAACGCCTCGGTGACGCACGTGCTGTGCGCGACCGAGGTCCAGTCGAAGGTGCACGCCTACTTCTCGCGGGCCTTCGCCTACAGCTACGAGTACGGCGCCTCGACCGGCGCCGGTGACCTGCAGCTGTCGACCGCGGTGCAGGCATCGGCGTGCTTTCCCGGCGGCTTTCCGGCTCGTTCGCTGTCCGCGCAGAAGCTGGGCTTCACGGCGAAGGCGCGCAAGTCGCTGTGGCTGGTCGACGGCGGCGTGTACGACAACATGGGTGATCAGTGGGCGCAGGGCTTCACCGGGCGGGTGGCGCAGAGTCCCGAGCTGGCCGGCCTGGCCGGTCAGCAGCCGCAGAACCTGCTGGTCGTCAACGCCTCGGCCCGGAGCGGCTGGTCCAGCGCCCCGGCCCTGATGCGGGTGCCGCTGCTGGGCGAGCTGATCACCATGCTCAAGGAGAAGGGCATCCTCTACCAGGTCGGCACCACCAACCGGCGATCCGGGCTGATACATCAGTTCGACACCGTCCGGACCGCTCGGACGCTGCCGGCCGGCCCGCAGCGCGACCAGCTGCTCACAGCCGCCGGCCTGAGCGGGGCGCTGACCCACATCGCCTCGACGCCCCGGTGGACCAGCACCGTCACCCTGTCCTCGGCCGCCGAGCAGGCCGCCTGCGCGCAGGTCGCCGCGAAGCTCAGCGCGTTCGCGAACCAGTCCTGGATCGACGAGGCTCGGACCAGGTCCATGGCGGTGCCTACCACGCTGGCGAAGCTGGGACGCGAGAACGCGACGGCCCTGCTGTGGCACGGGTACGTGCTCACGATGGCCAACCTGCACGTCTTCGCCGGCGCCCCGCTGTACGACCTGCCGTCCAAGCAGCGGTTCCAATCCTTGATGGACTGACCACGCTCATCTCAGCGCCACTGAAGGAAGGCGGCCATGACCGCGACACCGCCAGGAAGCACGGTCGTCTGGGTTCCTGAGGACCTGCAAGCGCAGGCCGAGGACCTGGCCGCCTTCAGCTATGTCGTGGTGGAGGAGGTGGTCGGCCCGCTCGCGCTGCTGCGGCGCTGGCCCTGGCCCGAGGTCGACCAGCACGGTCGCCTGATCTGGGTGGCGGACAACGAATATGACAGCGACGCCGCCGCGGTCACGGTCGAGCTGCTGCGCGCTCAGCTGTACTCACCGAACGGGCTCAGGCGCCGCCCACGCTGCGGCGACGCCTTCGCCGTGCGGAGCTGGGCCGAATCCGGCGGGCAGGCCGAGCACCAGGTCAACGACCTGCGGGAGCTGTTCACCGGCTCGCTCTATGACATCTCAGCCGATGCCCGGGAGGCGGCGAAGCTGGCCTACCACGCCGCGCTCGGCGCGGTGCCGCCCGCGGAATCGGTGGACGAGCAGGTCCACGCCGAGCAGGCCAAGACGCTGCGATCGCGGACCGCCCGGCAGCTGCGGGCGCTGCGGGTCGCCGCCCCGCCACGCGGGCCCCGATGACCGTTCACGCCGGCGGGATCGCGGTCGGCCCGGTTCCCGAGTCCAGTCTCGACGCCGTCGCGGCCCCGCCGGGTTCGCTGCTGGCAGCGATCGCCGAGGACCCCGACGCGCTGGTGTACTTCTTGCTCAACGTGGGCGACGGCGACACCCAGCTGCTGTTGCTGCCGCCCAACAGCAATGACCGGGTCCGCCGGCTGGTCATCGTCGACGTGGCGACCCCCGGCAAGCTTCCCGCGTTGATCGAGTCGCTGCACGCCGCCGGGCTGATCGAGGCGCCGGGCACGGCCGGGCAGATTCAGCTACTGGTCGCGACGCATCCGCATCACGATCACATCGGTGGCATGACCGACCTGCTCAAGCGCTACAACGGGCCGTCCGGCTGCGTCGACCAGTTCTGGGAGCCCGGCTACTTCTTTCCGACGCCGTCGTTCCACAACCTGATGGTCGCTCTGGAGAGCAGCCCGTGGATCCGCCGGCTGCAACCCACCGCCGGCACCCGGTTGACCCTCGACTGGCTGCGGCTCACCGTCCTGGGCCCGGGTGTCGGCCTGCGCAACCGGTATGACACCTATGGCGTCGACATCAACGACTCCTCCATAACGATCATGGTCGACTACCCCGCGGCTCAGCTGTTCGCCCAGCCGGACACCGCGCCGCGCACCAACCGGCGAGCCTCGTCCCAAACCTCCAGGCGGCTGCTGCTCGGCGCCGATGCCCAGTTCAGGTCATGGGCCCAGACCACCGTGGACTTTCCCGACCTGCAGCAGTCCCAGAATGCCGCGCTGGCCAAGGAACTGCGCGGCGCTCACGGCAGGGACGACCTCAGCGCCGACCTGTTCAAGATCTCCCACCACGCGTCCAAGCACGGGGTCAACCTCGAACTGCTGGAACGGGTCGCCGCACCCATCGCGCTGGTCTCATCGGTGGGCGGCGGCGGCAAGTACGGCTTTCCGCACCAGCTGGCCATGGACGCGGCCCGCGAGGCCCGCCAGGCCACCACCACCAAGGGCACCGCCCGCGAGTCCGACCAGCGACTCGGCATCCACGTCACCGGCAGCGACCTCGACAGCGGCGCCCCCGCGGGGTCGATCGCCGCCGTCCTCTCCCGGGTGCCCGGACGGGCGATCCGGCTGTTCCGGCTGGGTGACGCCCCGGGGACGCCGATCGAGCTGGCCGCCGCCCGTGAGGTGCTGCGACCCAAGCCGGCCAAGTCGAAGTGACCGGTCATCCGGCCCCGACCGCGCATCGGGCTAGCTACCTACCGGTCGGTCTACGGAACGGATCCCTATCACAAAACGAACAGGCCGAGGAGTCGATCACGCGCATGTCAATTCGCCGCTTGAGCAGTTGGGTCTGAACGCGAAACTGAATGCGGGGATCGTTAAGTGGAAGATCTTCCGCTACTCCGGCGGCACTCACGGTGGTTATTGCTGCCCCGCCAGCGGTGTCCCAGATCGCCAGAGCTAGATCACCGTTGTAGGCCGAGCGATAGCGGATACCCGCTGCGTGTGTCGGCGGGTAGGTTGGCTGCTGCTCGTAGACGGCGCGCGCCCACTGCTGGGTGAGTGCGCGCGGCAGCGCGCCGTCCGCGAGAGCCGGCAGCGCGCCGATCGCCATAGCGGACCCAGGAATGGTCAAATCGAACACGTCGATGCCAGCTGCGTCAGTGGGCTGGAGGATGGCGACGCGCCATCGAGGACAGAAGAGCGCTTCTCGGGTCTCGCCAAACACCTCGCACATGCTCGTGACCAGGTTGACGCCGACGTACAACACCGACCGGCCATCCGGGTCGAGCTGTGGAGCTCCGCCGCCGTCAGGTCTATGCGGGTCGAATCGGGCGAGCGGCCCCCACCTGCGTGGGGTGTGACCGTTGGACGCGTGACTACCGAGGTGGTACACACGACACCAGTGCCAGGAGCCTGGCGTGCGTATCCACCTCCATGTGGCACCGCCCCGTGGTAGCGGGTTTGGCGGCGGACCGAGTTGAACTACCACCCGGCGGCGGTAAGGCTGCCGACGAGGGTGACGACATCCTTCACTTGTCCGGCTGCCAGCGCGTCGCGCGGGGTTCGCTCGTCCAGGTCGGCGCTCGGACGTGTCACCCAGTGCGACAGTGAGACCACTCCGCCAGGCCAAGCGCGTTTCAGCGCCGCAACTCCCGGCAGCACGCCACGCTCGCAGTCCGGTTCGAACTGCCACAGGGGGATGCGCCAACTGCCGTGGCTCTTAAACCCCACTAGATCGCCCTTGTCCAACCACAGAGTTATTGATTGCGGCGTGACGCCAAGGATGTCGGCCGCTTGCTCTCGTGACCATGAATGATCCGCGAGTCGGTTCCGTTCGGCAAAACGCGTGGCGACCGTCTCCAATGCCGCCGCCGCGCCCTGCTGAGGTGTTGGCGTAGGACCCCACAACGATTCGTCAAGACCGTCGTCACTGACATCGACTACCCTAAAAACCGCATCCTCCAACGCGACCCGGTCAGGTCCGCGGGCCTCGGAAAGCAAGCCCAAAAACCGGCGGGCTGCCTCCAGCGTTCCCTTCTCGCTGGCATGGAAGGTGAGGATGTCCTTGGAGACAGTGAGGGCGGCGCCAGCTCCATTTCCCGTCTGCCGCCGCTGAAGAACCGACTCATCAGTACGGCTTTCTACGGCCGCACGACTGGCGCGAGGTCCAGGGGTAGTTGCCACCCGGGCCCGAGATTCGCTGACGTAACGCCCAGAGATCGCGACTCTTGAGTGCCTTCCGCGGACGACCCCCTTCCCGACCGAACGCGGCGCGGTGGTCTTACTTGCCGCCGTCTTACTTGCGGCGGTCGACTTCGCAGCGGTCGACTTCGCAGCGGTCGACTTCGCGGCGGTCGACTTATCCGCTGTAGCCGCCTTCTTGGTAGGAGCTTGCTTGACTGTTGACCTCATCGCCGACGCCGCCTTAGCAGCGGGTTTAGCTGAGGAAGCTCCCACGGCCTTCTGTTTGGCTGTAGGAAGGGCAGACGTTTTGGTGGCTTTCACTGCCGCCTTTCGAGTGGGCTTACGTGCAGAAGCCTTGGCGCTGGCAGTCGAGGCTGAGGCGGCGTGTCCAGATTCCGAGCGGCGAGTCACAGCAGCAACGGTACAGCGTCAGCAAGCAATGCAAGTAACGCAAGCGCTGCAAGCTTTACAAGCTTAGCCCTAGGACGGGCCCCTGGCGGCCCGATCAGCATGTCAGAAGACAGCTTCCCGCATTGCTTGTCGTCTACCCTGCAAGCTCAGCTTTGGACTGCATCATTGGAGTGCTGCGGGCACAGCCCGAACACCTCGAGGGTGTGGCTGACCTCGGTGTAACCGGCGGCGGCTGCCACCCGTTCGGCCCACGCCTCCACCTCGGGCCCGCTGACCTCGACGCTGCGACCGCACTGCCGGCAGACCAGGTGATGGTGGTGATCCTCGGCCGGCTCGCCGGCCCCGGCCGGCACCCCGCACAGCCGGTACTGGGACTCGCCGTCGGCGGTGTGCACGACGTCGGCGCTGCCCTGCTCGGCCAGCGTGCTGAGGTGCCGGTACACCGTCGTCAGGCCGATCCGGTCACCGCGCCGGCGCAGCTCGGCGAACAGGTCCTGCGCCGTCCGGAAACCATCGGCCTCGCGCATGATCGACTCGACCGCCTCGGCCTGGCGGGTGTTGCGCAACCGGGTGGTCGGCGGGCCGGCCGGCGTCGGTGGGCTTGTCCGTCCTGCCGTCATGCTTTTTCCCTCCTGTGGATTCCCCGGCTGTTGACTTTCCGCCTGCCGTCCGCACCAGTGTCCCTTATCCACCCTGGCCGGTCATGCCCGGCGGTGATGATCAATCCAGCAGGGCCAGCTGCTCGACGCTCAGCGGCGCCAGGTTGCTGGTCGTCATGATGACCGAGGCGTCGGGATGCACGGTCACAGTGTCGGCGGTGACCGCCCCGGAGGTGCGGTCGATGGTGAGCAGCACGAACGGGGCGTTGTTGCGGGGGGTGGACAGGCCGCCGAAGCCGTCGCCGGCGCCGTGGCCGCCGGTGCTGCCCAGGATGATCCGGCGCACCACGCCGTTCGGGGTGCTCACGTCGGCGCTCGGCCTGCCGGTGTAGTCGTGGCCGCCGATCACGATCGGGACGCAGCCGCTGTCGGTCACCTCGTCCAGCAGCTCCTTGTCGTGGGCGTAGACCGCCAGCGGCGGGTCGGCGCAGGCGATCCGGCGCAGCCCGGCGGCCACCGTCTCCGTCGTGATCGCCGGGTCGATCAGCTCGGCCGCCGAGCCGAAATGGGAGACGTAGGGGCTGTTCGCGCCGAGGAACTCAGCACCCGCGATCTTCTGCGCGGTGCCGTCGGCGACGGAGAATTTCACCTTCTTGGCGTAGGCCTTCACCGCCGGGGTGTCATGCCTGCCCAGCGAGGTGTACACCGGGATGTCGCCGGCGTAGCGGGCCAGCACGTCCACGGTGTAGCTCTTGAGGTAGGACAGGTAGGCCTCCTGGGCCGTTCCGGTCGCGGTCAGGTCACCCAGGTTCAGGATGGCGTCGGCCGAGATGTGCTGGGCGCTCTCACCGACCACCCGGGCCATCCCGCTGGTGCCCTGCAGGTCATCGAGCACCGCGATCCGGATCAGGTTCGGGTCCCTGGGCAGCGTGGGTATGCCGAAACGGGCCTCGAAGGCGATGTCCCGGTTGGCCGACACCCGGTCGTAGAAGGCCTGCTCGGTCTTGCTCAGCGAGTCGACGGTGGTGGCGGCCTGGGTGATCAGGTACTTGAACGGGCCGGTGATCTGCCAGCCGGACAGGAAGGTGTCCTGGAGCTGGCTGTCCGGGCTGATCGGCTGGTGGCGGTCCGACAGCGGGGAGCAGAGGTAGCCGGCCGGGATCAGCACGGCCAGCATCGCCACGACGGCCACCGGCCGGGCCACCGTCCGCTCCGGCCGGCGGTCGGCGAGCACCGCTGCCCGCTGCTGCGGAGCGAGCCGGGCCACCATCCGCCGGCGGTGCTTGAGGTAGGCGTAGCCGAGGATCTCCAGCATCGCCACCAGGTAGGCCGTGCCGAAGCCGATGGCGCCGTAGTGGCGCAGCACAGCGGCGGTGACCTCGTTGAGCTCATCGCGGCGGGCCTGCTCGTCGGCGAACAGGTGGCCGGCCACGTCGATCGTGGAGCGGTCCAGCGCGCCGGTAGGGCCGAACAGCGACAGGTTCAGGTTGCTGGGCCGGACGGTCATGCCCACGTGCTTGCCCAGCACCACCGGACCTGGCCGGCGCAGGCCGCCGAGCAGCCCGGAGTCGATCGCGATGGTGTTGCTGCCGATCCCCACGTCCACCTGGGCGCTCAGCCCGTCCAGGCCGATGTCGCGCACCTGGGCCGGCGGCGCCCAGGAGACCGCCGTCAGGCCGGCCGCGATCGGGGTCAGCACCAGCCCCAGCACCGTCAGCACCCGCAACACCAGGCCGGGCGGCACCAGGCGTCGAGGAGCCGTCCAGGGCTGTGGTCGGCCGACCACGACCGGGGAAGGCTCGCGCGAGAGGACCCGTTCGAGGTCTTGCTGACTGGTCATTTCCGGCCAGTTTAAGGGGCGGGCGCCGTGGCACGCCTTACTGATGACTGCGCATTCGCCAGCGGCAGGCGCTAGTCCGGGGCCGGTCCGGCTCGCTTGGCGGCCCGGGCGGCGGACTCGACCTCATCGAGCCGCTGGGCCTGTTCCGGGGTCGGCGCGGCGCCGCCGAGCCGGGCCGGCAGGAACTTCAGCTCAGCACCGGTCAGCGGCGGGTAGGCGTCCTGGGCCGCGTGCAGCAACTCGGTCATCGCCTTGCGCAACGCGTGCAGCGCCACCTCCGGGGCGTCCTTGCGGTTGACCGGGATCGCGGCGCCGATGCTGACGATGATCGGGGTCCGGGTGCGGCCGAGCCGCTTGGGATGGTCCTTGGTCCAGACCCGCTGCGAGCCCCAGATGACCATCGGCAGCAGCGGGACGCCGGCGGCGGCCGCCATCCGGACCGCCCCGGTCTTGAACTCCTTCAGCTCGAAGGACCGCGAGATCGTCGCCTCCGGAAAGACCCCGACGATCTCGCCAGCCTTCAGCGCCTGCACGGCGGCCCGGTAGGAGGCGGCGCCGGCGTCGCGATCGACCGGGATGTGGTGCATGCCGCGCATCAGCGGCCCGCTGACCGGATGCCGGAACACCTGCTCCTTGGCCATGAACCGGATCAGCCGGCCCGCTTGCAGGCCGGCCAGGCCGGCGTAGGTGAAGTCCATGTAGCCGGTGTGGTTGATGGCCATCACGGCGCCGCCGGCGGATGGCACGTTCTCGACGCCGTTGATGGTGAAGCGCAACCCCTGCAGGGCGAACACGCCCCGGGCGAATGCGATGACTGATGAGTACACCGGCTCCATCTGCCATACCGTAGCGGCCCGGTGGCAGGCGCCGGGGGCGACGTTGCAGGCGACGTGGCAGGGGGCCGGGGGCGACGTTGCAGGCGACGTGGCAGGGGCCGGGGGGCGACGTGGCGCGTCCGGCGGTAAGAGGCCATGCTGGGTCGATGGCGCCCGTGGACCTGCAGACCCTCGACCCGGACGGCCTGGGCGACGCCCTCGAGCGGGTGGGCTACCTGCCTGACGAGGGGCTCAGCACCGCGGCGTTCCTGGCGCTGCGGATGCACCGGCCGCTGTTCCTGGAAGGCGACGCCGGCGTCGGCAAGACCAGCCTGGCGCACGCGCTTGCCGAGGTGACCGGGGCCGAGCTGGTCCGGTTGCAATGCTACGAGGGCATCGACGCCTCGCAGGCCCTCTATGACTGGGACTTTCCCCGGCAGGTGCTGCACCTGCGGGCGGCCGAGAGCGCCGGCGGGCTGGCCGCCGGCGCGGGGGGCTACCGCGACGCCGAGGAGCTGGAGCGCTCGCTCTATGACCGGCGGTTCCTGATCGCCCGGCCGATCCTGCGGGCGTTGGAGCACCACCCGTCGGTGCTGCTGATCGACGAGATCGACCGGGCCGACGACGAGTTCGAGGCGTTCCTGCTCGAGGTGCTCGCCGACAACGCGGTCACCATCCCCGAGCTGGGCACCATCCGCGCCGAGACGCCGCCGCTGGTGGTGCTCACCTCGAACCGGACCCGCGAGGTGCACGACGCGCTGAAGCGGCGCTGCCTCTACCACTGGGTGGCGCACCCGTCCTACGAGCGCGAGGTGGCGATCCTGCGCCGCCGGCTGCCCGAGGTGAGCGAGCGGCTGGCCCGCGAGGTGGCCGCGGCGGTGCGCCGGATGCGCGAGGCCGACCTGCTCAAGCCGCCCGGCGTCGCCGAGTCGATCGACTGGGCGCAGGCCCTGCACCTGCTCGGCGCCGACGCCCTGGACGCCGACCGGGCCGCCGCGACGCTGGGCGCGGTGCTGAAGTACCAGGAGGACGCCGTGCGGATCCGCGACACGGTGCTGGCAGAGCTGGCCGGATGAGCGGAGCTGTCCAGCGACGTGACTTCACCGACGTGGTGCTGGGCTTCGCCCGGACGTTGCGGCACGCCGGCGTGCCGGCCGGCCCGGACCGGGTGCAGGCCATGCTGAGCGCGCTCGGGCACCTGGACGTGCTGGACCCGGCGCAGGTGTACTGGGCCGGCCGGGTGACGCTGTGCGCCGACCCGGAGGACCTCGACCGTTACGACGCCGCCTTCGCGCTGTACTTCGGCGGCCGCCGGCAGCGTGGTTCCAGGACCGTCAGCGAGCCGCCGCTGGTGCGCCGGCCCGCGCCCTTCGAGCCGGACCAGGACGGCGAGCGGCAGGACGCCGAGGACAGCCCGGGCTTCGCGGTGCACGCCAGCCGGCACGAGGTGCTGCGGCACAAGGACGTCACGGCGCTCAGCGTGACCGAGCGCCAGCAGCTGCAGCGGTTGTTCGGGTTGCTGGCGCCGCGGGCCTCGGGCCGGCGCTCGCTGCGCTACACCCGGGCCCACCGGGGCCGGGTGGACCTGGACCGGTCGGTGCGCCAGATGTTGCGCGACGGCGGCGAGCCCACCGAGCTGATCCGCCAGCGCCGCCGGCTCAAGCCGCGACGGCTGGTGCTGCTGATCGACGTCAGCGGCTCGATGTCGCCCTACGCCGACTGGCTGCTGCGCTTCGGGCACGCCGCCACCAGGCGCGCGCCGCTGAGCACCGAGGTGTTCACGGTCGGCACCCGGCTGACCAGGGTGACCCGGGAGCTGCGGCTGCGCGATCCGGACCGGGCGCTGGCCGCCGCCGGCCGGGCCGTTCCGGACTGGCGGGGCGGCACCCGGCTGGGTGAGGCGCTGAAGGCGTTCTCTGACCGCTGGGGCCAGCGCGGGGTGGCGCGTGGCGCGGTGGTGGTGCTGTGCTCGGACGGCTGGGAGCGCGGTGACCCGGCCGAGCTGGGTAACCAGCTGGCCCGGCTGTCCCGGCTGGCCCACGCGGTGGTGTGGGTGAACCCGCACAAGGGCAAGGATGGTTTCGCGCCGGTCACCGGCGGCATGGTGGCGGCCCTGCCGCACCTGGACGCGCTGGTGGCCGGGCACAGTTTCGCGGCCCTGGAGGAGCTGGTCGAGGTGATCGCCGATGCGTGACGTGCTGGACCAACTGCAGGACTGGTGGGCGCAGGGGGCCGAGGTGGGGCTGGCCACCGTGGTCTCGACCTGGAGCTCGGCGCCACGGCAGCCCGGCGCCTCGATGCTGGTCGGGCCGGACGGCAGCGCGGCCGGCAGCGTGTCCGGTGGCTGCGTCGAGGGCGCGGTCTACGAGCTGGCCACCGAGGTCCGCGACGGCGGCGAGCCGGTGCTGCAGCGTTACGGGGTCAGTGACTCCGACGCGTTCGCGGTCGGGCTGACCTGCGGCGGCATCATCGACATCTTCCTCGAGCGGGTCGGCCCGGCCAGCTTTCCGGAGTTCGGTGAGGTCGCCGAGGACATCCGGGCCGGCCGGCCGGTGGCGGTGGCCACCGTGATCGAGGCGTCGGCGGACCTGCTTGGCCGGCGGTTGGTGATCCGGCCCGGCGCGGTGTCGGGCGACCTGGTGACCGACGGCTCGCAACGGCTGGTCGACGCGCTCCGCGACGACGCGCTGGGCCTGCTGGCGCAAGGCCGGACCGGGGTGTTGCACTACGGCCACGACGGCGAGCGCCGGGTGGACGACATCGCCGTCTTCGTCGCCTCGTACGCGCCCCGGCCCCGGATGATCGTCTTCGGCGCGATCGACTTCGCCTCGGCGGTGGCCCGGATCGGCTCGTTCCTCGGCTACCGGGTGACCGTCTGCGACGCCCGCCCGATCTTCGCCACCCGGCGGCGCTTTCCCGACGCCGACGAGGTGATCGTGGAATGGCCGCACCGCTACCTGGCCTCGACCGAGGTGGACGAGCGGACGGTGGTCTGCCTGCTCACCCACGACCCGAAGTTCGACGTGCCGCTGCTGGAGCTGGCGCTGCGGATGCCGCTGGCCTACATCGGCGCGATGGGCTCCCGGCGGACCAACGACGATCGGCTGCAACGGCTGCGCGAGCTGGGGCTGACCGAGACCGAGCTGGCCCGGCTGCGGGCGCCGATCGGCCTGGACATCGGCGCCCGGACCCCCGAGGAGACCGCCGTCTCAGTGGCGGCGGAGATCATCGCGGCGCGCTGGGGCGGCTCGGGCCAGCCGCTGCGCAGCGCCGACGGGCCGATCCACGCCGCGCTGGCCAAGGAGCTCGCGCGATGAGGGCCGGGCGTCCTGGTAGAGCCTTGCGGTATTCCGGTTTTAGAGATTGTCTGAGCTGAGGGATTGTCCGAGCGCCATCCGATGCGAGTTGGAGGTTTCATGACCCGGGTCAACGTGAATGTCGACGGGACGGCCTATTCCGACGAGGTGGAGCCTCGATTACTGCTGGTGCACTACCTGCGTGACCGGCTCGGCAAGGTCGGCACGGTGATCGGCTGCGACACCAGCAACTGCGGCGCCTGCACGGTGCTGCTGGACGGGCTGAGCGTGAAGAGCTGCTCGGTGCTCGCGGTGCAGGCCGACGGCGCCAGCGTGACCACCGTCGAGGGGTTGGCCGGCGCCGACGGCGCCCTGCACCCGGTGCAGCAGGCATTTCATGACAAGCACGCCCTGCAGTGCGGCTTCTGCACGCCCGGCATGATGCTGGCGGCCTGCGACCTGCTGCGGGACAACCCGAACCCGTCCGAGGACGAGGTCCGCGAGGGCATCGAGGGCAACCTCTGCCGGTGCACCGGGTACCAGAACATCGTGGCCGCGGTGCAGGCCGCCGGCGCGGCGATGGCGGCCGCGCGCAATCCGGCTGACCCGGCCTCCTCCGACCCCATCGCGTCCGACTCGACAGTGGAGGCCTCGGCATGACCACCACCGAAGACCGTCCCGAGGTCGCCGTCGGCGGGCCGTCCGGCGAGATCGGCCAGGCCCGCAAGCGCAAGGAAGACGCGCACCTGATCACCGGCCGGACCACCTGGACCGACAACATGACCATGCCAGGGATGGTGCACCTGGCGATCCTGCGCAGCCCGATGGCGCACGCCCGGATCACCGGGATCGACGTCTCGGCGGCGCTCAGCCGGCCGGGCGTGCTGGCCGCCTACAACGGCCGGGACTTCGCCGACATCCAGGGCAGCATCCCGTGTGCCTGGCCGGTCACCCCGGAGATGGTGAACCCGGGGCATCCGAGCCTGGCCGTCGAGCAGGTCAACCACGTCGGCGAGGCGGTGGCCGTGGTGGTCGCCCGCGACAAGGCCTCGGCCCAGGACGCGCTGGAAGCCATCGACGTCGACTACGAGCAACTGCCGGTGGTGCTGGACATGGAGCGGGCGCTGGCGCCGGACGCGGACCTGGTGCACAGCCACATCGAGTCCAACCGGTCCTTCACCTGGATCTTCGACTCCGGCACGGCCGGCACCGGCGCGCCGATCGATGACGTGCTCGCCCAGGCGGAGGTGACCGTCAGCCGGCGGTTCCTGCAGCAGCGGCTGATCCCGGCATTCATGGAGCCGCGCTCCACCGTGGTGCAACCCAACGGCGAGGGCTTCACCATGTGGTCCTCGACCCAGGTGCCGCACATCCTGCGCACCATGCTGGCCCTGACCCTCAACGTGCCCGAGCACAAGGTCCGGGTGATCGCCCCCGACGTCGGCGGCGGCTTCGGCGGCAAGTTGCAGGTGACGCCCGAAGAGGTGATCACCGCCCTGGTGGCCCGCAAGCTCGGCAAGCCGGCCAAGTACACCGAGTCGCGCTCGGAGTCGCTGATGAGCGGGCACCACGGCCGCGACCAGATCCAGGACATCACCATCACCGCCCGGCGCGACGGCACCGTGACCGGCCTGGACGTCCACCTCTACGCCGACATGGGCGCCTACCTGCGGCTGGTCTCTCCCGGCGTCCCGGTGCTCGGGGCGTTCATGTTCAACAGCATCTACAAGTTCGACGCCTACCGGTTCGTGTGTGAGGGGGTGTTCACCAACAAGACCCCCACCGACGCTTACCGGGGCGCGGGACGTCCCGAGGCCACCTTCGCGATCGAACGGATCATGGACGAGCTGGCGACCGAGCTCGGCATGGACCGGATGGAGCTTCGGCGCAAGAACTGGATCTCCCACGAGGAGTTCCCGTTCACCACGGTGGCCGGGTTGACCTATGACAGCGGCAACTACGAGGCGGCCACCGACCGGGCGCTGGAGCTGATCGGCTGGGACGAGCTGGTGGCCGAGCAGGCCGAGCGGCGGACCCGCAAGGACCCGGTGCAGCTGGGGCTGGGCATCTCGACCTTCACCGAGATGTGCGGGCTGGCCCCGTCCCGGGTGCTCGGCGCGCTGTCCTACGCCGCCGGCGGCTGGGAGAACGCCTCGATCCGGATGCTGGCCACCGGCAAGGTCGAGGTGGTCACCGGCGTCAGCCCGCACGGCCAGGGCCACGAGACCGCCTGGAGCCAGATCGTGGCCGACCGGCTCGGGGTGCCGTTCGAGGACGTCGAGGTGATCCACGGCGACACCCAGTCCTCGCCCAAGGGCCTGGACACCTACGGGTCCCGGTCACTGGCGGTGGGCGGGATCGCGGTGGTCAACGCGGCCGACAAGGTGGTCGCCAAGGCCCGCCGGATCGCCGCGCACATGCTGGAGGCCAGCGAGGACGACCTGGAGTTCGCCGGCGGCACGTTCTCGGTGCGCGGCGCCCCCGGCAACAGCAAGAGCATGGCCGAGATCGCCTTCGCCGCCTTCGCCGCGCACGACCTGCCGGACGGCATGGAGCCCAGCCTGGACGCCGACGCCACCTTCGACCCGGAGAACTTCTCGTTCCCGCACGGCACCCACCTGTGCGCGGTGGAGGTCGACACCGAGACCGGGTTCTCCACCATCCGCAAGTACACCTGCGTCGATGACATCGGCGAGGTGATCAACCCGCTGATCGTGGACGGCCAGGTGCACGGCGGCCTGGCCCAGGGCATCGCGCAGGCCCTCTACGAGGAGGCCGTCTATGACGACGAGGGAAACCTGACCACCGGCTCCTTCGTGGACTACCTGGTGCCCTCGGCGGCCGACCTGCCCAGCTTCACCACCGACCGGACGGTCAGCCGGGCCACCTCGAACCCGCTGGGCGTCAAGGGCGTCGGCGAGGCGGGCACCATCGCCTCGACCCCGGCGGTCGTCAACGCGATCGTCGACGCGCTGCGGCCGTGGGGCATCAACGACGTGCAGATGCCGTGCACGCCCGAGCGGGTCTGGCGGGCGATCCACCAGGGTGCGGAGAAATCCGGCCGCGACCCCGGCGGCACCGTCTCGTGGGGCGGCGCCAGCACCTCATCTTCCGACGGTTCGGGCACAGCCGGTTCCGCAGCCGAAGGAGACCAGCTGTGATCCCCGCGTCGTTCGACTACGTCAAGCCGTCCTCGATCGAGGAGGCGGTCCGGGTCTACGCCGCGGCCGGCGAGGACGCCAAGATCCTGGCCGGGGGGCAGTCGTTGCTGCCGATCCTGCGGCTGCGGCTGGCCTATCCGGAGCTGGTGGTCGACCTCGGCGGCATCGCCGAGTTGACCGGGGTGCGCGATGACGGCGACGGCATCGTGATCGGGGCGATGACCACCCACGCCGACATCGTCGGCGACGAGCTGGTCAAGCGGCACGCGCCGCTGATCGCCCAGGCCACCGAGACGGTCGCCGACCGGCAGGTCCGCCATCGCGGCACCTTCGGCGGCTCCCTCGCGCACGCCGACCCGGCCGGTGACCTGCCGGCCGTGGCGCTGGCCCTGGACGCCGAGTTGCGGGTGCACGGCCCGAACGGCCAGCGCTCGATCGCGGCCCGGGACTTCTTTCTCGACTACCTGACCACCGCGATGCAGCCGGGCGAGATCCTGACCTCGATCCGGGTTCCCAAGCTGGGTGAGGGCTGGTCGACCCATTACGAGAAAATCAACCGGGTCGCCCAGGCGTGGTCGATCGTGGCGGTCGCCGCGGCGGTGCACCGCTCCGACGGCGTCATCACCGAGGCCCGGATCGGCCTCACCAACATGGGTTCCACCCCACTGCGCGCCTCGGCCACCGAACGGGCGCTGGCCGGGGCGCCGGCCACTGCCGAGTCGGTGGCCAGTGCCAGCGGCTCAGCCGCCGAGGGCACCTCGGCGCCGAGTGACCTGTCGGCGAAAGCCGATTACCGCGAGCACCTGGTCACGGTGCTCACCAAGCGCGCCGTGCAGCACGCGGCCGGGATCTGAGAGCGGGCCGGCATGCAGCTCACCCACAACTTCACGGTGCCGGCCGAGATCGACCAGGCCTGGAAGGTGCTGCTCGACATCGAACGAATAGCGCCGTGCATGCCGGGTGCGGCGATCGAGACCGTGGACGGCGACGACTTCACCGGCACCGTCAAGGTGCGGCTCGGCCCGATCGGTCTCACCTACCGGGGCAAGGCCAGCTTCGTCGAGAAGGACGCCGTCGGGCACCGGGCGGTGATCGACGCCCAGGGCAAGGACGCTCGCGGCAACGGCACCGCCAAGGCCATCATCACCGCGACGCTGACCTCGCAGGGCAGCGAGACCGCGGTCAACGTCGTCACCGACCTCAACATCACCGGCAAGCCCGCCCAGTTCGGCCGGGGCGTGATGGTGGACGTCGGCAACAAGCTGATCGGGCAGTTCGCCGACTGCCTGGCCGGCAAGCTGACCGGGTCCGAGGCCGGCAGTCAGGACGCAGCCGAGGTAGGCACCGGAGTTGGCGCCGGCGGGGTCGGCGCTGGGGCTGGCGCTGGCGAGGTCGGCGCCGGCGCTGGCGAGGTCGGCGCTGAGGTCGGCGCTGGCGAGGTCGGCGCCGGCGAGGTCGGTGCCGGCGGGGCTGGCGCTGACCGGGTCGGCATCGCGGAAGTTGGCGTCCCTGGGGTTGGCGCCGCGGTTGGCGTCGCCGGGATCGGCGCTGGCGGGATTGGTGCTGGCGGGATCGGCGCTGGCGGGATCGGCGCTGGCGGGGTTGGCGCCGCCGGATTGGACCCCGCAAGCCAGCTCGACGCCGCCGATCCTGACATCGTGGAGCGGCTGGCCAGTGCCGATCTCGAGAGTGCCGAGCAGCTGGGCACCGCAGACCTCGACACCCCGGACCTCGACACCGCGGAGCTGGGGGCCTCCGGACCGGACCTCGCCCGGTCAGCCGGTGAGGTGGACTCCGGCGTCGGCTCGCCCGCTCCGGACCGGCCGGCTGCCGGCGGGCCGGGGCTTGCCGAGCCGGGCGTGGTCGAAGCCGGCCTGGCCGAGCTGCGGACCGCCCCGGCGGTGGCGCCTGACTCTGCCGTCGCCGGCCCGGGGCTGGCTCAGCCCGCTGCCGCGCTGACGGACACCGCCGCCGATCCCACCGTCGATGAGACGGTGGTGGCACTGCCCGGCGCGGCCTCGGATGAGCAGGCCGTCGAACCGGCGGCCGCCGCCGAGGCCGCCCCGCCGGCTCAGCGGCTCAACGATATCGATGTGGCATCAACCGGCAGGCCGGCTCAGCCGGCGCCGGGGCCCACCCTGGCCTCGCCGCCCGCACACCGACCGGCGGTCGCTGACGTCGAGCCGATCGACCTGCTGGGCTCGGCCGGCCCGGCCATCGCCAAGCGGCTGGCTCCGGTGGCCGCCGGTGGGACGCTGCTGGTGTTGCTGCTCCTGCTGCGCCGTCGCCGGCGCTCCGCTTCCCGTACGGCCGAACGGCAGGCTGCAACCGAATACTGGGCCGCCGTCCAACGCTGGGCCGCGGCCGAGAGGCAGCTGGCGGCCCAGCGGCGGGACTCAATCAAACAGCGACAACTGGACGGCCGCGTCCTTCGGCTGGCTGGCGTGCTTGGCCAGCTTTCCGAACCGGCGTCCACCCGGTCGGCCGTGCTCGGATGGCGTCCGGGCCGCCCCGGCCGTCCTGCCGCCGGAAGGGGCCGGACGTCGCGGTGATTCGGCTCCGCTGAGGTCGGGCGGCTCCGAGGACCAGCCGGTCCGCTCCGAGGACCAGGCCTGCTCGACGGGGCGCTCCGGCGGGTTCTGGTAAGCCAGGAACTGCAGTGCGGCCGGCGTCGTCCAGGTCAGCTCGTGGTCCCGGAAGGCGGCGCCGACCGCGGCCGGGTCCAACGGCAGCATGCCGGGGCCGCCGCTGATGTCGCTGAGATCCAGGCCCAGTTCGACATCGCAGTGCATCCGCATCACCTGACAATTCAGTTCCCAGGCCGTCCGCGCCTCGGGCTGGGCCAGTCGCTTGGCAGCGGCGCTGCCCACCGCCGCCCTCACCCGGGCTCCACCGGCGGCCAGGTCGTCGAACACCGCCGCGGCGGTGCCCAGGGTGGTCAGCAGCCTGGCTGCCGTCTTGGGGCCGATGCCGCGAACCCCGGGCAGGTTGTCCGAAGGGTCGCCCCGCAACGCCGCGTAGTCGCAGTACTGCTCGGGACGGATGCCGAGCATCACGGCCAGCAGCTGGGGGGTCAGCAGCGGTGAGGCGTCCACTCCGCCGTTGATGATCCGCAGCACCCGGGTGTGCTCGTCGATCAGGGCGAAGGAGTCCCGGTCAGAGGTCATGATGACGGTCCGGGCGCCCACCTGCGGAGCGAGCCGGGCGGCCGAGGCCAGCACGTCGTCGGCTTCCAGCCCCTCAGGCACCACTACTGCCACGCCCATGCGCCGCAGCACCTCGGCAGCGCCGTCCAGTTGGGAGACCAGGTTCTGCAGCTTCTCGGTGCGGCTGGCCTTGTACTGGGGCCAGCGGGTGCGCCGCACGCTGGCGACCGGATCGTCGAAGCCGACCAGGATGGCGGTGGGGCAGATCCGCTCGGCCGCCGCCACCAACTGGGTCAGCAGTCCCCGGATCGCCCACAGCGGCCGGCCGTCGGCTGCGCGCAGCCCGGTGCCGGCCTGGGAGTGGAAGCTGCGGTGGACCAGCGAATTGCCATCGACGGCCAGCAGCACCGGAGAATCCTGCACGGGCACCACTGTAAACGTCGCAAGCTCCTGGGCGGCACTGCGACAACCGACAGCCACGCCCGGCTCACCGTTAGGGTGGCAGCACCGCCAGGTGGCTGGCGCGATTCTCCCGGCTCCGCGGCGCTCGGCCTTCGAGCGGCGTGGCTGAGAAGGTGACGAGGTGTCTGGATGCGGCTTGGTGTTCCTGGACCGCGGGATCTGCTGCGGCTGGCCGAGGGCGGCTATGAGGCGATCGAGCAGGCCATCGCCCTGGTGCCCAGGGTCATCACCCTGATCGGCCAGATCGAGGGCGTGGTGGCAAAGGTGAACGTGGTCATGAGCGAGGTCGATGAAACCCAGCGCCAGGCCCGCACGATCGTCCAGCGGGCTGATCGGGTGCTGGTTGGCAGCGAGCAGCTGATTGAGCGGACCGGCGCCCTGGTGGAGCGATCGAGCGCGGTCATCGACAGCACCGAACCGCTGATCAAACGGACCGCCGCGGTGCTCGACAGCACCGAACCCCTGATCGAGCGGTCAGGCGCGGTCATCGACAGCACCGAGCCCCTCATCCAGCGGACCGGCGCGGTGCTCGACAGCACCGAACCCCTGATCGAACGGACCGCCGCGGTGCTGAACAGCACCGAACCCCTCATCCAACGCACCGGCGCGGTGCTCGACAGCACCGAACCCCTGATGGAACGCACCGGCGCGGCGCTGGGTCAGACCGACCCGCTGGTTGAGCGGGCCGGCGAGCTGGTGGGCCGCGCCGACGGACTGCTGGAGCGGTTCGAGCCGTCGCTGCGCGGCCTGGAGCCAGTGTTGAACCGGCTGGCCGAATCGACCAGCCCGGCCGAGGTCGACGCCGCCATCCAACTCATCGACACGCTGCCCGAGCTGGTGCGGGCGGTGGAGAACGACGTCCTGCCGATCATGAAGACCATGGGCACGGTGGCGCCGGACCTTCGCGACCTGCTCGACACCAGCAAGGAACTCAACGAGATCCTCGGCTCGTTGCCCGGGCTGGGCCGGATCAAGAAGCGGGTCGAGGAACGTCAGGAGATCGAGGACCAGCATCGGCTGGCCAAGGACGACCCGCCCCGCTCCCCCGACGAGGTGCGCTGAGCTCAGCATCGCCGGTGAGGTTTGGGATCACGAGACCAATCAGCTGGAAAGCAGCAGGTAGCCGTCAGGGGCGCCAGCCAGCTCATTGAGCATTCCGGCACGTCGACACATCGCGATGGATCGGACGTTCTCGGTGTGCACGTACGCCCACATGCGGGCGTCGCGCCCAGGGACCCGAGCAGTGATATCGGCGACCAAGGCAGACATCAAGACGTCACTGACGCGGGTGCCGTCGCTGAATCGCTTGCCCTGCCAAGCCGAGGCCACCGCGGCGACCTCGACTTTGCTGGCCAAGAATTCACGACCATCGTTCGCAGCTAAAGTGGACTGCTCGTGGGCCACCAGGCCCACCAGCGCACCGCTTGCCTTGTCGAAGAGCAGCAACAGCCTGGGGTCGCCGCTGGCGGCATACGGATCGAGCCCCCAGGCCAACACCGTTGTGGTGATGAACCGTTCGGCCTCCAGCTCGTACGCGGCTCGCGGATCAGCGCATCGAAAGGCCTTGACCAGCTCCGCGTCTTCAGCACATGCGGCTCGCACCTGCCACGGCGGGCTCATTCAGATACGGACACGGGCACGAGCACTCGCAACGGCTCAGATTTCTCCAGACGGTCAGCGTCTGCGTCGGAGATGGAGACACGCGGTGTACGAGGACCGCCGAACACCACATCCACCGAACCTGGGCGTTCAACTCTGGTCACCGGCTGCTCGGCAAGCCCCGGGTCGCTGAGCCACAAGCCCGGAAAAACGCTATGGATCGCGACGTGGTCCAAGTCTTCGATGATGAGCACGAGTGCCTGCCCGGCATCGGCGCGATGAATCCTCAGTGCCCAGTGCAACGGCACCTGGGTCCGAAAGCCCTCGTTCGTTGCCATCAACACGAAATCATCCTGACGTCTCAGGACCCACCCGACGGTCGTGTGCTCCCATGACGTCTGCCAGCGGTTGTGCACCTCCGTTCGTAACCGCTCAGTCTTGACGGCGATGCGCCGAAGTAGCGCGCCGAGTTCGCCATCGATTGCGGCTGCTCCGACGCTGCCGGCCCCGACAAGGCGGATCTCCGCCGGGCTACGCGTGGACAACAGCTTGCACAGACTTCCGAAATCAGTGCCCTGCTCGATCTCAGCCGCAGCGGCGGCGGCAGCAGCGGCTGCGGCGGTTTCACCGTGCCGGGCCCATCGAACAGCGTCGAGGTTGAGCGAGCAGAACATCCTCATCTGGCCACTCAACCGGTTGTGCTCAACGAAGGGGATGCGCACGCCGTCTGAGAGCAAATGATGTGAGCGAAGTGTGCGCAGCGGGCCTTCGCTGGGCTGCGCGCCGGGCCGGTACACATTCAGCAGCTGGTCACGTCCGGCGAGCGGCCATAAGGCGACCCCACCGCCTTGGCCACCGCGCCCGGAGCTGGAATCCATATACCTATTCTACCCGAGCTGTTGTTTTGACGCCTCGAAGGCGGCGGAACTGTGGATAACCTCAGAGTCGCAGCCTTGCCGGCCGAGCCTTGATGTGAGAACCGGTGTCAAGGCTCGGCCGACCGGCCGTGGCTAGCGGCGCGTCGCTAGCGGCGTTCCCGGTCCTTCGCGGTGAAGGCAACCGCGTCCTTGGCAGGCACCCGCACCCTGGCGTAGCCCTGGTTGTCGACCGTGAAGGTGCGTCCCGTGCAGTCCCCACCGTTCAAGCTGCCGTGGATGATGTCGCAGTAGGTGCCGCGCGGCAGTCCGGTCTGGAACCTCATGGTCTTGTCGACTGCGCCGTTGTTCACCGCGAACCAGCCACGGTGACCGCGGCTGAAGGCGATCAGGTTGACCCCGTCGTCGGCCCAGTTGGTGAGCTTGGCGTCACCGACGTAGTTGTGCCAGCCGACCATGTTGAGAACCCCCTTGGCGCGGTGGGTGCAGATCCAGCCCGCGTCGCAGTCGGTGTTGGTGACGAAGCCCCGGGCGTCGGCGGGCGGCGAGCCCTCGGGGTCGGTCCAGGCGAAGCTGGAGTAGACCTGCGGGGTGCCGTAGGGGTAGGCGAGCATGAACTCGTGCGCCAGGATGTTGGCGGCGCCGTCCTTGTAGTTCAGGGTCGAACCGTTGCGCTCGGTGTCGTGGTTCTGCACGAACACCACTGACTTCTCACTCGGCAGCAGGCCGGCCTGCTCGCCGAAGACCTTCAGAGCGGTGATGTTGCCGCCCGGCGGGGTGGTGTAGCTCTTGAACGCGTCGCGGAGCTGGCCGGCGTAGTCGAAGCCGAACAGGTGGCCCTGGCCAAGGAAGGCCCACGGGGACAGCTTGCCCGGACCGCCGGGCACCACCTCGAGGGCCCAGAAAGGACGGGTGCCGTCCACGGTCTTGCGCAGCAGCCGCTTGATGGCGTCCAGATCGGCCTGGCCGACGTGCTTGGCGGCGTCCACCCGGAATCCCGAAACCCCATAGCTGAGCAGCTTGTTCAGGTAACCCGCCACCCGGTTGCGGACGTAGCTGGTCTCGGTGCGCAGGTCGGACAGGCTGACCAGCTCGCACTTGGTGACCTGCAGGATGTTGTTGAAATCCTCGATATTGCCGCTCGGGCTGGGGCAGTCAGTGGGCGTCCGGTGGAAGTTCTCGCGGGTGTAGAGGCCCTCGTACTCGTACTTGGTGTAGCTGCGCCCGCCGTAGGACAGGTTGCCCTGGCCGGTCATGTGATTGATGATCGCGTCGACGTAGACCTTGACCCCGGCCTTGCGGCAGGTGGCCACCATTGACTTGAACTGCGCCTCGTTGCCCATCCGGCTGGTGAGGCTGTAGCTGACGGGCTGGTAGACCTCCCACCACGGATGCACCGGGCCATCGGTCTTGGACAGGGAGTCCTGCGGCGGCGCCACCTGCACGCCGCCGAAGCCCTTCGGGCCCAGCACCGTCTTGCATTCGCGGGCGATGGAGACCCAGTTCCACTCCCACAGGTTGACGATCACGTCGCGCTTGACCTGGCCGCCGCCCCGGTTCGCGCTCACGGCCTGACTCACGGTCTGGTTCGCGGTCTGGTTCGCGGTCGCACTCGGGGTGGCGCTGCTGACAGCGGTGACCGACGCCGCGGCCACCGTCACCGAGCCGGCCGCGATCGCGACCGCCGCCCAGATCCGACGCCGAACCCTGCTCCTGCCGCGGGCGGGCACGGTGGACCCGGCGGAGTTTGCTCTTTTCATGACTGTCCTTTCGATGGAGTTCAGCAGCGCGGGCGACGACGGCCGGCTACCCGTTCCTTTACTAGTGACCTGCATCACAGCTGTCAACGCTCCAACTGGTCGAGATGGCCGAAGTTAGGCGATGCCACTGACAGTCCTGGCCGCGCGAGGGACTGCCCTAGGCTGCAGGCGTGATTGGCACTGTGCAGGCCAGCCGTTACGTGACCCCGTTGCGCGAGGGCGGCTCGTTGCCCGGCATCGTCGAGGCCGATGACCTGGGCACCTACGTGGTGAAGTTCCGGGGCGCGGGTCAGGGCTTGAAGGCGCTGGTGGCCGAGGTGGTGGTCGGCGAACTCGCCCGCCGGCTGGACCTGCGCGTCCCCGAGCTGCGAGCCCTGGAGCTGGACCCGGTGATCGCCCGCTACGAGGCGGATCAAGAGGTGCAGGACCTGCTCAACGCCAGCGTCGGGCTGAACCTGGCCGTCGACTTCTTGCCCGGCTCGTTCGGCTGGGACGCCGGCTATCCGGCCGACCCGGCGGAGGCGGCCCGCATCCTGTGGCTGGACGCGTTCACCGCCAATGTCGACCGCAGCTGGCGCAACCCGAACCTGCTGATCTGGCACCGCCGGCTATGGTTGATCGACCACGGCGCCGCGCTGTACTTCCACCACGGCTGGTCCCGGCCGGGCGCCGATCCGCAGCGCTTCGCCCGGCAGCCCTACGACGCATCGGAGCACGCGCTGGTCTCCCATGTCGCCGGAGTGGCCGAGGCCGACCGGGCGCTGGCGCCGCTGGTCGACCGCCGGCTGCTCGAAGAGGTGCTGGCCCAGGTTCCGGACGAGTGGCTGGAGCCGGAGAACGCCGAGCCCGCCGCGGTGCGCCAGCGCTACCTGGACTACCTGCTGGCCCGGCTGGCCGGCGACCGCAACTGGCTGCCGAGGGCGGTCGCGGCATGAGCGGCATGAGCGAGGATCGCAGCGAGCGGCATGAGCGAGGACCGGAGCGAGTGGCAGCGATGAGCGCTTGCGCGAAGAGCCGATGACCATGAGCCGGCACGGGTTCCAGTACGTGGTGCTGCGCTGCGTGCCGCGGGTGGACCGGGAGGAGTTCGTCAACGTCGGGGTGGTGCTCTACAGCCAGAGCGCCGACTATCTGTGCGCCGGTAGCCGGCTGCAGGAGGCCCGGCTGCTGGCGTTGGCGCCCGAGCTCGACCTGGAGGCGACCCGGTCGGCGCTGGCGGCCATCGAGGCGCACTGCTGCGGTCAGGCCGATCCGGTCGCCGGGGCCGGGATCAGCCTGGGCCAGCGGTTCGGTTGGCTGGCCGCTCCACGCAGCACCGTCATCCAACCGGGGCCGATCCACGGCGGCGTGACCGGGGACCCGGCGAGGCAACTACAGCACCTGCTGGAGACGCTGGTCGGCTGACACACCACCAAAAGCTCCAAGCCCTGTCGTACCAGCGGGCGACTATCACCCCTCCAGCCTCGCCAGCCACTTTCGACCCATTGACCGAAAAATAAGAACTTCCATTGAAATTGTCTGCAGACCTGGCTAACGTCCGCTACGGGCAGTAGTTACGCGCGGGGGGCCCTCATCCGTCAGCAGAGTCGGGGTGGGCGCGCGCCTGCAAGTCGCTGTGACAGCCAGGCCATAGCCGTGCCCGTTCATCCCATCACTCCCTGCTTCACCGACCCTGAAGGAACCCACCCATGGTTCTTGCCCAGCGACCTCGTCGCTTTACCGCGATTGCCGCCCTCACGGGTTTGGCGGCCATGGCCGTCACCGGCATCGCACTTACCACCGGCTCGGCTACCGCCGCGCCCAGCCCCAAGGCCTCACCCAGCGCGCTGGCCGCGCAATCGGCCGCCGCCCTGGTCGCGTCCAGGGCAGCCGCCCTGCACATCAGCAACCATGACGCGTTCATCGCCTCGAAGGTGATCTCCACGCCGGAGGGCCTGCAGTACGTCCCCTATAACCGCACCTACAAGGGCCTGCCGGTAGTCGGCGGCGACTTCGTGGTGGTCACCGACGCCACCGGCAAGGTGCTGTCCACCTCGGTGGCCCAGGAGCAGACGATCAACGTGGCCACCACCGCCACCCGCAACCCGGCCCAGGCCGCGGCCGCCGCCCGGGCCCATGCCAAGTACAAGACCGTCGAGAAGGTCGCCGGCACCCGGCAGGTCGTGCTCGCCTACGGCACGCCGCGGTTGGCCTACGAGACCGTGGTCTCCAGCCGCTCCAGCGCCCAGCCCAGCAAGCTGCACGTGTTCACCGACGCCAGGACCGGCGCGCTGTTGCACTCCTTCGACGAGGTGCACGAGGGAACCGGCACCGGGCGTTACAACGGCCCGAGCCCGCTGGCGATCGACACCAGCCACCCCACCACCACCACCTGGACGATGACCGACCCGATCCGCTCGAACGTCTCCTGCCGCGACTACACCTCTCGGGCGGTGCTCTCGGGCAGCGATGACGTGTGGGGCAACGGCGTCGGCAGCAACGTCGAGACCGGCTGCGTGGACAGCCTCTACGGCCTCAAGACCCAGTGGAGCATGCTGGCCAGCTGGCTCGGCCGTAACGGCATCAACGGCTCCGGCGGCGGCTTCCCGATCTACGTGGGCCTCAATGACCTCAACGCCTACTGGAACGGCTCCTCGGTCACGATCGGCCACAACCAGGCCGGTGAGTGGATCTCCTCGATGGACGTGGTCGGTCACGAGTTCGGGCACGGCCTCGACGCCAACACCCCCGGCGGCATCGGCTCCTCCGCGGTCGCCGAGTTCACCGGCGACGTCCTCGGCACGCTGACCGAGTTCTACGCCAACCAGTCCGCCACCTACGACGAGCCGGACTACCTGATCGGCGAAGAGGTCAACCTGGTGGGCAGCGGCCCGATCCGCAACATGTACAACCCGGCGGCCGCTGGCGACCCGAACTGCTACTCCAAGTCGGTTGACCGCATGGAGACGCACGCGGCGGCTGGTCCCGGTAACCACTGGTTCTACCTGGCCTCCGAGGGCAGCAACCCGACCAACGGCCAGCCGGCCAGCTCCACCTGCAACGGCTCCACCATCACCGGCATCGGCATCCAGACGGTCGGCAAGATCTTCTACAACGCCATGCTGCAGAAGACCTCCCGGATGACCTACGCCAAGTACCGCATCGCCACCCTGAACGCCGCCAAGAGCCTCACCCCCGGCAACTGCACCAACTTCAACGTCATCAAGGCGGCCTGGAACGCCGTCAGCCTGGGGGCGCAGACCGGGGAGCCGACCTGCCCGTGAGCAGTGGACGACCCGAGTAACCCGAGCGGGAGTCTCACCTGATCATCAACTCCTGACCCTCGGCGCATGACCTGAGTCGCGACCGGGCGGCAAGCCAGCGATGGCTTGCCGCCCGGTTCGTCATGAGGTCCGCCCGGTGGCGACCAGTTGCGCCCACTTGCGACCGCTTGCGGGGCGACCGGCGGGAGCGACAGTATGTCGGGACGGGTTAGCCGAACCCTTCCACAGGTTGCAGATTCGGAAAGGACACCGCCGTGGCAACCAGCAATCTCGCCGCACCCCAGCTCGTTCTGAACAGCCGGATGCTCTATACCAGTTGGATACCCGAGGACCTGCAAGCGTGCGCGCAGCTCCTGCCACGGGCCCTGGATCCGGCGGCGAACCGCGCCGTGTACATGAACCAGTACGTGGTGGACTCGGCGGAGCAGACGACAGGCTTCGGGGCGTACTCGCTCACCTACCTGGGGCTGGACCTGCTGGACCTGTTCGCGCCGGACGGAGTGACGCCGGCGCGCTTCTTCACCCACTACTTCAACTCCTCAGAGGTGATGCGGGAGTACGCGGCTGAGCGGGGCGTCCCGGCGGCCTCGGGCTCGACCACCCTGGAGGTGGAGGGCGGCATCGCGACGGCGACCACGTCAGTGGACGGGCGGCCGATCATCCGCACCCGGGCGCAGGTGGGCGACACCGCGGACATCGTCCTGGGCGGGCACCTGCGCTACGTGACCCGGGTGGGCAACCGGCTGATCGCCGGGAACTACCCCTACATCGGAGAGCTCGTGAGCTCGTTCGAGGTGCAGTCCATCGAGTTCCTGGACGCCGACCACCCGGTGTACGCGCTGCGTCCGGCCTCGCCGCTGAATGTGGTGACGGGCTCGTCCTTCTACGCCCCGCGCGACTCGTTCGTCTACCCCGGCGGCGAGGAGGACATCGGCCCCGCCGAGGGCGGCGGTGGCGGTGGCGGCGGCCACGAGCACCAGGCCTAGCCTGCCTCTGCCCTGGGTTAGGGCAGCAGCAGCACCTGGCGCTGCCCTAGCCCAGAACTCCTGACTCTCAGAGCAGCTCAGGCGCGTACCCGCCTCAGCGGAACTCGTCCACCGGGTCCGCGGTCAGGTCGTCCTCGTTGCTGGCCTGCTGGTTCAGCTCGTCCTCGTCCACGATGTGCATGGCAGCCTCTTCGGCGCTGGCGGCGCTACCGGCCTTGCCCGCGTCGAACGCGACCGGGGCTTCGGTGAGCTCGTGGACGCCCTCGTCCGGGGCAATCAGCCGGCCGGCGCGGGGGGCAGCCTCTTCGGTGATGTCGTCCGGGGTGATGTCGGGGATCTCCTGCGCCAGCCGCTGGTCCAGGCTCTCGCCCTCGGCCTGCTCGGCCGCGGTGTTGCCGAACCGGGTGGCGACCGGGCTGTTGTCGGGCGGTGAGTAGCTGGTGTCCAGCGGCTCGTCGAGTTCGGCGCCCTCGCCGGTCAGCGTCTCGGCCTGGTCCAGGTACTCGGCGTCATCGTCGCCCGCGGCGTAGACGTCGTCGCCGAAGGCGGTGTCATCGGTTTCGGTCATGACTTCACTACATCACTCCGGACGCGATCGTGCGAGTTCGGCGGCCATCTTGCGCAAGGTGCGGCCGAACAGCGCCGAACCGAGCGCCCCGATCACCGGGCCCAGCAGCCGGTCGGCGAAGCGGGGCATCCAGCGCAGCCGGACGTCCTCCGACCAGGTCACCAGGGTGCCGGCGCCCGCTGGCCGGACGTCGATCTCGGCCCCGCCGGTCAACCAGGGCCCGAGTTTGCGAATCCGGCAGTGGCCAGGTGCCCCCTCGGTCACCGGCTGCCACTCGGTGACCTCCATCGGGTCGTCGAAACCGATCGGTCCGAGCTGGCTGCGGCCGGTGAACCGGACGCCGAGGCCCGAGCCGGCCGGGCTGTGCCGATCCAGGGCGACGGTGGTCAGCGGGATCCAGCGGCTCTGCGCCGGCCAGTCGGTGACCAGCGCCCAGACCTCCTGGGCCGGGGCGTCGATCGTCAGCTCGGTTCGGATTCGGGCCATTCCTCGATCCTATGGCCGGTCTCGGGTTGGCGGTTCGGGCTCGTGATGGCACGCGAAGTAGGGTTTAGGCACACCAGGACAAGGGAGTCTGACATGACCGAGACCGTCACGAGCGCCGATGTCGCGGTGCTGCGCACCGGCAGCGACGAGAACCTGGAATTGCCGATCGAGCCGTCGAGCGAGGGCTCGGCCGGCGTGAACGTGAGCAAGCTGCTCTCGCGCACCGGGCTGGTGACCTATGACCCAGGTTTCGCCAACACCGCCTCGTGCGCGTCCAAGATCACCTATATCGACGGCGACGCGGGAATCCTGCGCTACCGCGGTTACCCGATCGACGAGTTGGCCGAGAAGTCCACCTTCGCCGAGGTCACCTACCTGCTGATCTACGGTGAGCTGCCCTCGCCCGACGAGCTGAACGCCTTCACCTCCCGGTTGAACCGGCACACCCTGCTGCACGAGGACCTCAAGCGGTTCTTCGACGGCTTCCCCCGCGACGCACATCCGATGCCGGTGCTGTCCTCGGCGGTGTCGGCGCTGTCGACCTTCTACCAGGACTCCCTGGACCCGTTCAATCCCGAGCAGGTGGACCTGTCCACCATCCGGCTGCTGGCCAAGCTGCCCACCATCGCGGCCTACGCCTACAAGAAATCGGTCGGGCAGCCGTTCCTCTACCCCGACAACTCGCTGGGCCTGGTCGAGAACTTCCTGCGGATGACCTTCGGCTTTCCGGCCGAGCCCTACCAGGCCGACCCCGCGGTGGTCCGTGCCCTGGACCTGCTGTTCATCCTGCACGCCGACCACGAGCAGAACTGCTCGACCTCGACGGTCCGGCTGGTCGGCTCGTCCAACGCCAACCTGTTCGCCTCGGTCTCGGCCGGCATCAACGCGCTGTTCGGCCCGCTGCACGGCGGCGCCAACAGCGCGGTGCTCGACATGCTGCAGGCGATCCGCCAGGACGGCGGCGACGTCAAGCGGTTCGTCGAGCGGGTGAAGAACAAGGAAGACGGCGTGAAGCTGATGGGCTTCGGGCACCGGGTCTACAAGAACTACGACCCCCGCGCCACGATCATCAAGAAGACCGCCGACGAGGTGCTGTCCGCCCTGGGCAAGCGCGATGACCTGCTCGACATCGCGATGGAGCTGGAGGGCTACGCGCTGGCCGATGACTACTTCGTCAGTCGCAAGCTGTACCCGAACGTCGACTTCTACACCGGCCTGCTGTACCGGGCGATGGGCTTTCCGACCAAGATGTTCACGGTGCTGTTCGCGATCGGACGGCTGCCGGGCTGGATCGCCCAGTGGCACGAGATGATCAACGACCCGCACACCAAGATCGGCCGGCCGCGCCAGCTCTACACCGGACCCACCAGCCGCCACTACCCCGGCGCGTAGCACTGCCCGCGCATAGCGCTGCCTGCGTAGCACTGCCCGTGATGCGGTCGCGCGCCGGTGTCCGGTAAACAGTAGGCATGAGCCAACAAGTCCGCGCCGTCATCGCCCGCAGCAAGGACCAGCCGGTCGAACTGGTCACGATCAACGTCCCGGATCCCGGTCCGGGCGAAGCCGTGGTCAAGATCGGCGCCTGCGGGGTCTGCCATACCGACCTGCACTACCGCAACGGTGGCATCAGCGCCGACTTTCCGTTCCTGCTGGGGCATGAGGCCGCCGGCGTCGTCGAGAGCGTCGGCGCGGGCGTCACCGAGGTGGCCCCCGGCGACTTCGTGATCCTGAACTGGCGGGCGGTCTGCGGCCAGTGCCGGGCCTGCAGCCGGGGTCGGCCGCAGTACTGCTTCAACACCCACAACGCCACCCAGAAGATGACCCTGGAAGACGGCACGGAGCTCTCGGCGGCGCTGGGCATCGGCGCGTTCGCCGACAAGACGCTGGTCGCCGCCGGTCAGTGCACCAAGGTCGATCCGCAGGCCTCGGCCACGGTGGCCGGCCTGCTCGGCTGCGGCGTGATGGCCGGCCTGGGCGCGGCGATCAACACCGGCGGGGTCGGCCGGGGTGACTCGATCGCCGTGATCGGCTGTGGCGGGGTGGGAATGGCGGCGATCGCCGGGGCGCGACTGGCCGGCGCGACGACCATCATCGGCGTCGACATCGACGAGCGAAAGCTGGTGGCCGCCCGCGAATTCGGCGCCACCCACGTGATCAACTCCACGACCACCCATCCGGTGGAGGCGATCCGGGAGGCGACCGGCGGTTTCGGCGCCGACGTGGTGGTGGACGCGGTCGGCACGCCCAAGACCTACAAGCAGGCATTCCTGGCCCGCGACCTGGCCGGCACGGTGGTGCTGGTCGGCGTTCCGGAACCCCAGGCCAAGATCGAGTTGGGACTGCTCAACGTCTTCAGCCGCGGTGGCGCGTTGAAGTCCTCCTGGTACGGCGACTGCCTGCCCTCGCGCGACTTTCCGATGCTGATCGAGCTTTACCTGCAAGGGCGCCTGCCGCTGGACAGGTTCGTCACCGAGACCATCGGCATCGGCGACATCGAGGCGGCGTTCACCAAGATGCACAACGGCGACGTGCTGCGTTCGGTGGTCGTCTTCGACGAGGAGGCCTGATGAGGGAGCATCGCAGGCGCGCAGCGCCGAGGAGCGGACCTCAGCCGGCGATGAGCGCTAGCGCGAAGAGCGGAGACAACGGATGAGGGAGCATCGCAGGCGCGCAGCGCCGAGGAGCGGACCTCAGCTGGCGATGAGCGCTAGCGCGAAGAGCGGAGACTACCGATGAGCGCTCGCATCGAGCACACCACCACCTCGGGGACGTTCAACCTCGACGGCGGCAGCTGGGAGGTGGACAACAACGTCTGGCTGGTGGGCAATGACACCGAGTGCGTCGTCATCGACGCTCCGCATCAGCTGTCGCCGATCCTGGAGCTGATCCACGGCCGGCAGCTGACCGCCATCCTGTGCACCCACGCCCACGACGATCACGTGACGGCCGCCCGGCAGTTGCACGTGGCCACCGGGGCTCCGGTCCGGTTGCATCCGGCCGATGAGATGCTGTGGCGCCAGCTCTATCCGGACTTCGAGTTCGTGCCGCTGTCTCACGGCGAGCAGGTGCAGGCCGCCGGTGTCACCATCGAGGCGCGGCACACCCCCGGGCACTCGCCGGGCGGGGTCTGCTACTACGCCGCCGAGCTGGGAACGGTGTTCAGCGGCGACACGCTGTTCAAGGGCGGCCCCGGCGCCACCGGACGGTCCTACTCCAACTTCGGCACGCTGCTGGACACCATCCGCTCCGAGCTTTTCACCCTGCCGGCCGACACCGTGGTGCGCACCGGCCACGGCGACTCGACCACGATCGGTGAAGAGGCGCCGCAGCTGGAGGAGTGGATCGCCCGCGGCCACTGACAGCCCCGGTTCAGCTGTTGGTCCCCACCTGCGACTTTTGGTCGGAAATGTCGGATCGGCTGGTTATCCTTAGCCGATGACAGCGCTGCTCAGCTTTCCCAACCCGGTGAACGAGAAAGCGGCCCGGGTGGTCGCCGCCGGCGTTGTGGTGCTGTGCCTGCTGGCCCTGCTTCCCGGCCTGACCTGGCTGGCACTGCCGATCGCGGTCGGCTTCGCGCTGCGGGTGGCCTCCGGCCCCCGATACAGCCCGTTGGGGCTGCTGGCGACCCGGCTGGTCGCGCCGAAGCTGGGAGCGCCGAAGCTGGTGCCCGGACCGCCGAAGCGGTTCGCCCAAGCCATCGGCGCCACCCTCAGCACGGCCGCCGCGCTCGCGCACCTCGGCTTCGGCGCTACCGGGTCGGCCCGGGTGCTGCTGGCCGCGATCGCGCTCGCCGCGCTGCTGGAGTCGGTGTTCGCGCTCTGCCTGGGCTGCGTGGTGTTCGGCCAACTGATGCGCGCCGGTGTCATCCCTGCCGAGGTCTGCCAGGCCTGTGGCGACGTCGGCCTGCGTTACGGCCAGAATGGTTAGGTGACCTCCGCCTCGCCGGTACCCGGAGCCGACCTCGGACCCGAGCCGATCCCTGCCGCCGGTTCAGGCACGACTGCCCAATCGAGCGCCTCGGCTGCCGATACGGGCACGTCGGCTGCCGGTACGGGCACGTCGGCTGCCGGGACGGGCCCGGCCAGGCGCGTGGACCGGCTGGGCCTCGAGGTGCTGCTGGTGCTCGGGGTGTCGCTGGGCATCTCGGCCCTCTACTCCTGGGTCAACTTCCTCGACATCCAGACCCGGGGCGGCTTTCGCGGCGCCACCGCCACGCTCAACCCGGCCGAGAGCCCGCGAGCCTGGGTCGACCTGTCCTATCAGCTGCTCGGGCTGCTCAACGGCATCATTCCGGCGCTGCTGGCGCTGCTGCTGCTGAGCCGGGTGCCGGGCCTGGCCGGCTTCGGGATCGGCCTGGACCGGCTGCGGCTCCCCCGCGAAACCTTGCAGGGTCTGGGAATCGCCGCGCTGATCGGGCTACCCGGCCTGGGGTTGCTGATCCTGGCCCGGCACTTCGGGCTCAACGCCGAGCTGCAAGCCTCCGGCCTGGCCGAGATCTGGTACCGCTACCCGGTGCTGATCCTGGAGGCCATCAAGAACGGCGTGCTCGAAGAGATCGTGATCGTCGGCTACCTGCTCACCCGGCTGCGGGCGATGAACTGGACGGCCGGCTGGGCAATCCTGGTCAGCGCCCTCATCCGGGCCAGCTACCACACCTATCAGGGCCTCGGCGGCTTCGTCGGCAACCTGATCATGGGGCTGCTGTTCGGCTGGTGGTTCACCCGGACCAAGCGGGTGCTGCCGCTGGTCATCGCGCACAGCGTGATCGACATCGTGAGCTTCGTCGGTTACGCCGCGCTGCACGACCGGCTCAGCTGGCTCTGAGGCTCAACTGGCTCTGAGGCTCGGCTGGCTGAGATCCCGGGCGGCTCTGGCAGACACGGCGCGCGACTGGCCTGAATCGCACGACCGGCGGCGAAGGCCTGTGACAGGGTCGGGACATGATGTCGAAACCCGAGATCCGGAACGTCCAGCAGGACGAGATCACCCCGTGGTTGCGAGCCATGCGCACCACCCTGCTGGTCAACCCCGCTGCTGGCGGTGGCCAGTCGCTGCCCTGGTGGCAGCAGGTGTGGAATCCGGAGCGGACGTTCGGCGGCTACGTCGAAGGTCGCTGCGTGGCCACCCTGCGGACGTTTCCCACCACCATGACGATCCCGTCCGGGACTGCCGAGCACGCCGAGCTGCCGATCGACGCGCTCACCCAGGTGACGGTCGCCGGCACCCACCGGCGCCAGGGGCTGCTCACCGGGATGCTGACCCGGTCGCTGCAGGACGCCAAGGACCGGGGCGAGGTGGCCAGCCTGCTCAAGGCCGCCGAATGGCAGATCTACGGCCGGTTCGGGTACTGGCCGGCCGTGATGGGCGCCAACTACCGGATCCTGTCGGTGCGCCGGCCGCAGATCCGGCCGCCCGAGACCGCCCACCAGCTGATCGGCATCGAACTGGACCAGCTGCCCGGGCCCGCCAGTGACGTCCACCGCCGGGCGCGGCGGCGGCGCGCCGGCCAGATCGACCGGGCCGCCGTCGACTGGCAGCGCCGGCTGGGCCTGAACGGCCTGCGTCCACCAGGCGCTCACGAGCCGGTGTGCGTGGTGGCCCGCAACGCCGAAGGCAGGGTGGACGGCTACGCCATGTGGCGGGCCAATGACGGCGACTGGTTCCTGCACCCGGAGGACCAGGCGCAGGCCACCGTCGACGAGGTGCTGGCCGCCACCGACGACGCCTACCGGGCGTTGTGGCACTACCTGCTCAACCTCGACCTGGTCCGGGTGCTGCAGCTGAACGGCTACGCCGTGGACGAGCCGCTGGAGTGGCTGCTCTCCGACGGCCGGGCCGCGCAGCGCACCTGGGTCGGCGACAACGAGTGGCTGCGGCTGCTGGACGTCCCGGCGGCGCTGTCGGCACGCCGCTACGCCAGCACCGATCGGCTGGTGCTGGAGGTGGTGGACCGTGACGGCGGCTGGGCGGCCGGCCGGTTCACCCTGGACGGCGGCCCGACGCACGCCGAGTGCCGGGCCACCCCGGCGGCCACCGCGGACCTGCGGCTGTCACAGCGGGCGCTGGCCGGCATCTACCTCGGCGGCGTCACGGTGGCCGCCCAGCAGTTGGCCGGCCTGGTCGACGAGGAGACGCCCGGGGCGGCCGCCCGGTTGGAGTCGATGTTCTGGACCGCGCAGCAGCCCTGGAACGCCACCCCGTTCTGAGTCAGCCGGTCACGAAGTCGATCAGCTCCTCGACCGAGCGCAGCAACGGCACCTCGACGTCAGCGAAGCTGTTCACCGAGGCCAGCACCCGCCGCCACATCTCGCGGGTGTCCGAGACCCCCAGCGCGGCGGCGATGCCGTCCTTCCACTCGACCTCGCGGCCGACCACCGGCCAGGCCTTGATGCCGAGCGCGGTGGGCTTGACCGCCTGCCAGATGTCGACGTAGGGGTGGCCGTTGATCAGCACGTGCGGTGAGGTGACGCCGGCGGCGATCCGGGTCTCCTTCGAGCCGGGCACCAGGTGGTCCACCAGCACCCCGAGCCGCCGGCCGGGGCCCGGCTGGAACTGCCGGACCTGCTCGGCCAGGTCGTCGATGCCGCCCAGCGGCTGCACCACGATCCCCTCGATCCGCAGGTCCTCACCCCAGATCCGCTCTACCAGGGCCGCGTCGTGCACCCCCTCGACCCAGATCCGGCTGGCCTTGGCCACCTGCGCCCTGACCCCGGCCACGGCGACCGAACCGGACGCGGTGCGACCCGGCCGGGCCGGGCCGGTCGCTGCCGGCGTCGGCCGGACCAGCGTCACCAGCTCGCCCTCGAGCAGGAAGCTGGCCGGCAGCATCGGAAACTCCCGGCGCCGGTCGGAGCGGTCGGCCAGGGTGACGGTGTCGCGTTGCTCGCCGGCCACCACCGTCCGGCCCAGCGCGACCACCGCGCCGCAGTAGCCGTCCAGCGTCTCCACCGCCAGCTCCGGCTCGGCCGGGACCTGCCGAACAGCCTTACGTCCACGGGTGGAGCTCGAAGCCAGGACGTCGTCGGGGTACACGCCGAGCAGCTTAGGATCTGCGACGGCAGCAGCGGGGAAGCCCACGCCTGTCACCACCGTTAGGTACCGTAGGCAGCTGTGTCCAACGAACGCCGATGTGCCCAGCTCGCCGCCTGGGGCTCTGCCTGGCTGGCCGGAGTCGCAGCGTTCGACGACGTCCTCGACGCTGTCACCGGCTCCGGCCGCCATGTCGGCGGCCCGGGCTTCGGGCCCGGCCCGAACCCGGTCGGCGCGGCGCTGGCCGAGTGGAAGCGGGCCGGCACGTCGGTCCTGACGCTGGCCCTGCCGGTGCCTGGTGACGTCCGCGGGCTGGCCGGCCCGGCGCCGTTCCGGACCACCGCGCTGGCGGCCGGTGAGGCGGTCTACGGCAGGGACTTCGGGCTCACCGTGCTGGCGGGCCGCGACACCCCCAGCAGCGCCGGCCGCGAGCTGATCTGGCACCGGGCCGAGGTCAGCGAGCTGCCGCCGGACCCGGTCAGCATGGCCGACGCCGAGCACGAGCTGACCGAGTCGATCCGCGAGACGGCCTCGCTGTTCGCCCGCCGCGGTGTCACCAGCTGGCTGACCGACATCGCACCGGCGCTCTCGGACGCCAGGCGGGCCGGTGAGCGGCTGCACCTGCCGTCCAGCCACCCGCCCCGGGCGGTCCGGCTGATCGCCCAGGCCGAGCGGCTGTCTGCGGTGCTGGTCGTGGTGGACTCCGACGACACCGCCCAGCTCACCGCCACGGCCATGGCCGAGCGTGACCTGGCGCTGGCCCCGTTGCGGCTGACGGTCCGCCGGGCGCTGCTGGCCGGCTACAACGCGGCGGCCGAGGTCTCAGCCGGCCCCTGAGCCACGCCGGGCCGGCGCCGGGCAGCAGCCGGCGGGGCAGTTCTGCCCGCACAGCCCCAGCTCGCCCAGGTAGGCCGGCGAGCGGCCGGTCAGTTGCTCCTCCACCAGGTCGGTCAGCCCTGCCACGAACGCCGGGTCGGTGCCGGCCGTGCTGGCCCGGACGAACTCCAGTCCCAGCTCGTCGGCGGTGCCCCGGGCCTCGTTGTCCAGATCCCAGAGCACCTCGAGGTGGTCGGAGACGAAGCCGGTGGGCGCCACCACCACGGCCCGCACCCCCGCGGCCGCCAGCACCCGCAGCTGGTCGTTGACGTCCGGCTCCAGCCACGGCACCTGCGGCGGCCCGGATCGGGACTGCCACACCAGATCGAAGGCGGCGCCGGGCCCGCGGACCGCCTCGGCCACCAGCCGGGCGGTCTCGCGGTGCTGGGCCAGGTAGAGCCCGCCCTCGGGCCCGGCGCTGTCGTTCATCGACACCGGGATCGAATGCGCGGTGAACACCAGCCGGGCGACCTCGCGTGCCTGCGGTGGCAGCGCTGCCAGCGCGGCGCGGACGGCCGCGGCGTTGGCGGCGATGAAACCTGGATGGTCGAAGTAGTGCCGCAGCTTGGTGAACCGGGCAGCGCCGCCGTCCGGCGGGAGGCCGGCCCGCTCAGGCCCGGCCAGCGCGCGCTCAGCCAGCTCAGGCCCGGTCAGCTCAGCGGCGGCGCGCGCCAGGTCCTCGCGGTACTGCCGGCAACCGGAGTACGAGCCGGTGGCGCTGGTGGCCAGCACCAGCGCGTGCCGGCGGCCATCGGCTGCCAGCTGCCGGACGGTGTCAGCGAGGAAGGGGCGCCAGTTGCGGTTGCCGAAGTACAGCGGCAGGTCGATGCCGCGGCGGCCGAACTCCGCGCCCAGCGCCGCCAGCAGCGCCTGGTTCTGCGCCGTGATGGGCGAGACGCCGCCGAAGTGCTGGTAGTGCTCGGCGACCGCTGCCAACCGCTCGTCGGGCACCCCGCGCCCCGCGGTCACGTTGCGCAGGAACGGCATCACCTCATCGGGCCCCTGCGGGCCGCCGAAGGACAGCAGCAGGAACGAGTCGACGGGTGCTTCGGTCACCCTTAGCAAGCTAGTCGGTGCCGGCTCAGACGCCCATCGCGTGAAAACCGCCGTCGACGTGGATCATCTCGCCGGTGGTGGCGGGGAACCAGTCCGACAGCAGGGCAGCGCAGCTCATCGCGACCGGGGTGGCGTCCTCGATGTCCCAACCCAGCGGGGCCCGTCCCTCCCAGGCCTGCTCGAACTCGACGAAGCCGGGGATGCTCTTGGCCGCCATCGTGCGCACCGGGCCGGCCGCCACCAGGTTGACCCTGATCCGGCGCGGGCCCAGCTCGCGGGCCAGGTAGCGCGAGGTGGACTCCAGGGCGGCCTTGGCCACCCCCATCCAGTTGTAGGCGGGCCAGGCTACCGTGGCGTCGAAATCCATTCCGACGATCGAGCCGCCGGACGGGCCGAACAGCGGCAGCGCCGCCACCGCCAGGGACTTGAAGCTGTAGGCCGACACCTCGAACGCGGTGGCCACGTCGGCGAACGGGGCGTCCAGGAAACCCTCGCCGAGGCAGGACTGCGGGGCGAAGCCGATGGAGTGCAGCACCCCGTCCAGGCCGTCGACGTGCTCGCGGACCCGGTCGGCCAGGGCCGCCAGGTCATCGGGCGAGGTGACGTCGAGCTCCACCACCGGCGCCGGCTTGGGCAGCCGGCGGGCCACCCGCTCGACCAGGGACAACCTGCCGAAGCCGGTCAGCACCACGTCGGCGCCCTGCTCCTGCGCCACCTTGGCGACCGCGAAGCCGATCGAGGACTCGGTGATGACGCCGGTGATCAGCAGCCGCTTGCCGTCCAGAAGTCCCATGTCAGTCACTCTCTCCTCAGGTGGTGATGAGCCGATCGCGCTCAGAAGCCCATGCCCAGGCCGCCGTCGACCGGCAGGACCACTCCGTTGACGTAGCCGGCCGCCTCGGAGGCCAAGAACTGGACCACGTCGGCGACCTCGGTCACCGACCCGTACCGGCGCAGCGGCACGCTGGCCAGCACCTCGCTCTTGCGGGCCTCGGTCATCGCCGCTGTCATATCGGTCTCGATGAAGCCCGGCGCCACCACGTTGGCGGTGATGTTGCGGCTGCCCAGCTCGCGGGCGATCGAGCGCGCCAGCCCGATCAGGCCGGCCTTGCTGGCGGCGTAGTTGGCCTGCCCGGGCGCGCCGGTCAGCGCCACCACCGAGGAGATGAACACCATCCGGCCGCCCTTGGCCTTGACCATGTGGGCGGTGGCCCGCTTGGCCACCCGGTAGGCGCCGGTCAGGTTGGCGTCGAGCACCCGGCTGAAGGAGTCCTCGCTCATCCGCATCAACAGCTTGTCGTCGGTGATGCCGGCGTTGGCCACCAGCACCTGGACCGGGCCGTACTCGGCCTCGACCTCGCTGAAGGCGGCATCCACCGACGCCTCGTCGGTCACGTCGCAGCGCACTCCGAACAGCCCGTCCGGGGCGCCGCTGCCACGGTGGGTCACCGCGACCTTGTCACCCGCCTCGCTGAACGCCCGGGCTATCGCCAGGCCGATTCCGCGGTTACCACCAGTCACCAGCACAGATCGACTCACTCGGCTCACGCTAGCCGATGGCTCAGCCGATCCGGCTCAGGGTCCGGGCATCCGCGACGCAGCGTCAGCTGAGCCGGCCCGACCAGAGCAGCGAGCTGGCGCCGGCGGCCATCGCCAGCAGCAGGCCGGCCAGCATGAACCGCCAGCTGATGTCGCGCTGGGCGGTGGTGTAGCCGATCTGGGAGCCGATGTCCTCATAGACCGTTCTGAGCTCCTCCACCGAGGCCGCGGTGTGGAACGAGCCGCCGGTCGCCTGGGCCAGGCCACGCAGGGTGACCTTGTCCGAGGGCACCGCCTGGACGGTGCCCTGCACCTCGACCGTTCCGCTGTCCGTTCCGAAGGCGATGGTCGACACCGGCGTGCTGGCCTTCTTGGCCACGTCAGCAGCCTCGGACACCTTGCGCCCGACGGTGTTGTAGCCATCGCTGAGCAGCACGATCCGCCCGGGCGCCGGCTCCTCGTTGGTCACGGTGCTCGACCGGCTGAAGGTGGTGAGCGCGTCCAGGCTGGCGAAGACGCCCTCGCCGATCGCGGTGTACTGCTCCAGCTGCAGGCCGGCGATCGCGCGCTTGACGACCTCGCGGTCCAGGGTCGGCGGCACGACCACGCTGCCGGACCGGCCGAACTTGACCAGTCCGAGGTTGATCCGGGTGGGCAGCAGGTCGGCGAACTCCTGGGCGGCCTGCTGGGCGGCTTCCAGACGGCTGGGCAGCACGTCGGTGGCCTGCATCGACAGCGAGACGTCGATGGCCAGCATCACGGTGGCCTTCTCCTGCGGCACCCGGACCGAGGCGGTCGGGCCGGCCACCCCCAGCGACAGCACCGTCAGCGACAGCAGCAGCAGGGCGAAGGTCAGGTGCCGGCGCCAGCCCGGCCGGCGGGGCACCACGCTGGCCAGCAGCTCGGTGTTGCTGAACCGGGCCACGAACTTGCGGCGGCGCAGCTGCACCAGCAGGTAGGCCAGCGCCACAGCGGCGACGCCCAGCAGGATCAGCAGCCAGTACGGCGACCTGAAATGCATCAGTGCACCCCGATCATTCCGGCGCGCGAGGGTGGTCGTACGGCCACTCCCCGGCGACGGGTGACGACGAATTTGACGATGTCGGACAGCCAGTCGGAGTCGGTGCGCAGCCGCAGCTGGTCAGCGCCGGCCCGGCGCAGCATCGAGGCGATCTGCTCGCGCTGCTCGCTGGCGGCCCGGGCGTAGCGCAGCCGCAGCTCGGCGTCGGAGGTCTGCACCTCCAGTTGCTCGCCGGTCTCGGGATCGACGAAGGTCACCAGGCCGGCGGCGGGCAGCTCCAGCTCGTGCGGATCCAGCACCTCGATGCCGAGCAGCTCGTGGCGGTCGCCCAGGCCGCGCAACGGCCGCTCCCAGTCCTGGTCGCCCAGGAAGTCCGAGATCACCACCACCATGCCGCGCCGGCGCGGCGGCCGCCGGACCTGTTCCAGCGCCCTGGCCAGGTCGCCGCGCCGGCCCTCGGTCGCGCGCGGGGTGCCGGCCAGCTTGCGCATCACGTAGCGGGCGTGGTTGGAGCCGGCCACCGCCGGGATCCGGTAGGTCTGCTCGCCCGTGGTGATGATCGCGCCGATCCGGTTGCCGGCCTTGGCGGTCAGGTGGGTGATGGCGGTGGCGGCGGCGAAGACCAGCTCGCGCTTCTCCATGTTCACGGTGCCGAAGTCCAGGCTCGGCGACAGGTCCACCACCAGCCACGTCTCCAGCTCACGGTCGGCGACCGTCTGGCGGACGTGCGGGGTCATCGTCCGGGCAGTGACCGGCCAGTCCATCCGCCGGACGTCATCGCCGGGGTAGTACTGGCGCGACTCCCCCGGCTCGCTTCCCGGGCCGGGCACCAGGCCGAGGTAGCTGCCCAGCAGCAGGCCGTCGAGCTTGTTGCGCACCGCGTACTCGAGCCGGCGCAGCACAGCCTCGGTCTGGCCGGGTGCCCCCGGCTGGCCGGACGGCACCGCCTTGCCGGACGGCACCGCCTTGCCGGACGACACCGGCTGGCCGGGGACCGCGGAGCGGCCCGGGTCGGCGGCTGGGGCACCGTGCCTGCTCACGCCGGCGGCGCCCAGTTTCCGGACTGCCGGGGCTGGCCGGCCTGCTGGTTCGGGTACTGGTTGGTCGGCTGTCCGGCGGGCATGGCGTGCGCCCCGTTGGGGTAACCGGCGGTGCTGGCGTTCGGGGCGGCGGTGGTGGCGGCCGGGATGAACCCGCTGGCGGCCCGCTGCCGGGGCGCCACCTGCGGCAGCGGCACCGTCTGCAGCACCCGGGACACCGCCTGCGCGGCGGAGACCCCGTCGGCGATCGCGTCGTAGGACAGCACCATCCGATGCGGCAGGACGTCGATCGCCAGGTCCAGGACGTCCTGGGGCAGGACGTAGTCACGCCCGCGCAGCAGCGCCAGCGCCCGGCCGGCCGCGATCAGCCCCAGGCTGGCCCGCGGGCTGGCGCCGTAGGCGACCCAGCCGGCCACGTCGGCCATGCCGAATTCGGCAGGTTGCCGGGTGGCGATCACCAGCCGGACCACGTAGTCGACCACGGCGTGGTGCACGAAGACCCGGCCGGCGCGGCGCTGCAGCTCGATCAGCTCGTCGGTGCTGATCACCGCCTGCGCGACCGGTGGCTCGACCCCCATCCGGTAGACGATCTCGCGCTCCTCGGCCGCTGACGGGTAGTCCACCGAGATCTTCATCAGGAAGCGGTCGCGCTGGGCCTCGGGCAGCGGGTAGACGCCCTCGCTCTCGATCGGGTTCTGGGTGGCCAGCACCAGGAACGGCTCGGGCAGCGGGTAGCGCTTGCCGCCCAGGGACACCTGGCGCTCGGCCATCACCTCGAGCAGCGCCGACTGCACCTTGGCCGGCGCCCGGTTGATCTCGTCGGCGAGCACGAAGTTGGCGAACACCGGTCCGAGTTCGGTGTCGAACTTCTCGGCGCCCGGGCGGTAGATCCGGGTTCCGACGATGTCGGAGGGCACCAGGTCCGGGGTGAACTGCAGCCGCGCGAAGGTCCCGCTGACGGTGCGGGCCAGGGTCTCCACGGCCAGCGTCTTGGCCACCCCGGGCACGCCTTCGAGCAGGCAGTGCCCGCGGGCCAGCAGGCTGACCATCAACCGCTCGACCATCCGCTCCTGGCCGACGATCACCCGCTTGACCTCGAACATCGCCCGTTCGAGCGCGCTGGCGTCGGCGGCCGGGGTGGGTGTCACAACCCGCTCGGTCATGTGTCTCCTCGCACTGGTCTTTCGTCCTTGCGCCCACCGGCACGTCGATGTGCCGGTGACTGTCGCCCGCAACGGTAACCGAGCATCCTGTGCGGTCTCAGCCGCCGATCGCCGACATCGGCCGCTCCGGCTGGCGGAACCCCGGAGCGTTGATGCCGTGACCGGCGGGCTTGGCGCGCACCGCCACCCGGATCAGCTCGGCCAGCTCGGCGTCAGTGGCGCCCTGCCGCAGCGCCGAGCGCAGGTCGGTCTCCTGGTGCCCGAACAGGCAGGTGCGCAACTGGCCGTCGGCGGTGAGCCGCAACCGGTCGCAGTCGCGGCAGAACGGCCGGCTGACCGAGGCGATGATGCCGACCCGGTGCCCGCCCGGCGCCGCTACCCAGCCCGCCCGGTCCGGGCCGTCCAGCACCTCGAACTCCTCGGCCGGGGCGTGACCGCGATGGGCCACCGGCCGCAGCTCGAAGTCTCGTCCGAGCACCTCGAGCACCTCGTCGGCGGTCACCATGCCTTCCATCGTCCACAGGTGCTCGGCGTCCAGCGGCATGTGCTCGATGAAGCGCAGCTGGTAACCGGCCCCCAGCGCCCAGGCCAGCAGCCGCGGCGCCTCGGCCAGGTTCTGCTCGCGCATCAGCACCGCGTTGACCTTGACCGGACTGAGGCCGGCGGCCTGGGCAGCCGCCAGCCCTGCCAGCACGTCGGCCAGCCGGTCGCGCCGGGTGAGGCTGTGGAACCTCTCCCGGTCCAGGGTGTCGAGTGAGACGTTGACCCGGTTCAGGCCCGACCGGGCCAGCTCCTCTGCCTTGTCGGCCAGCGCGATGGCGTTGGTGGTCAGCGACAGCTCGGGCCTGGGCCGCAGCTGGGCCAGCCGGCTGATCAGCCCGGCGACGCCGGCCCGGACCAGCGGCTCGCCACCGGTCAGCCGGATCGTCCGCACGCCCAGGCCGAGGAACACCGTCGCCAGCCGGAGGATCTCGTCATCGGAGAGCACCGCCGTGGCCGGCAGCCAGGCCAGTCCCTCGGCGGGCATGCAGTACGTGCAGCGCAGCGAGCACTTGTCGGTGAGGGAGATGCGCAGGTCTTCGGCCCGCCGCCCGAACGTGTCGAGCAGCACCCCGTCGGACGGGGTCGACTCGGTCGCCGGACTCATCGGTTCAGCCTAGACGGTGCCGGGCCGGTGCGGTCAGGTCAGCGGCCGGGTGGCCCCGAGATAGGTGGCCCCCATCTGGTCCCACGGCGCCACCCGCACCACGTCGCCGGAGCGCGGAGCGTGCACGACATTGCCGCCGCCGATGTAGAGCGCGACGTGGTGGATGTCGCCGATGCCGCCCTCGGACCAGAACAGCAGGTCGCCGGGCAGGAACTGACCGGGCTGCGGGTGAACCGAGCCGGCGTAGTACTGCGAGGCCGCGAAGTGGTCCATGTACAGACCCTGGGGCGACCAGGCGTACATCATCAGGCCGGAGCAGTCGAAGCCGAGCACCTTGCTGTCGTTGGCTCCGGCGGTGCCCGGCGAGTTGACGCCATAGGTCGGACCGTTGTAGCCGCCGCCGGCCCAGGAGTAGGGGACGCCCAGCTGGCTGAGCGCGCGGTTGGCCGCGGCCTGGCCCTTGCTGGCCGTCCAGCTGCCCGTCGAGGCGGCCGGTGGTGGCGGCGGTGGCGGCGGGGGCGGTGGTGGCGGGGAGCTGCCGCCGTTGTTGTTGTTCCCGCCGTTGTTGTTGTTCCCGCCGTTGTTGTTGTTGCCGCCAGAGTTCCCGCCGTTGTTCTGCTGCTCCCGCTCCTGCCGCTCTCGGCGTTCCCGCTCGGCGCGCTGCTGGCGTTCCTGCTCCTGGCGGGCCTGCTGCTGGCGTTCCTGCTCCTGGCGGGCCTGCGCGGCAGCGGCCGCCGCGGCAGCCCGGGCCCGGGCCAGCGCCGCCTGCCGGGCTCGCTCGGCGGCGATCCGGGCCTGTTCCTGCTGGTAGGCAACGAACTTGGCCCGCTGGCCGTTGAGCTCCGCGAGCTGGGTCTGGGCGGCGAGCAGTTGCCGCTGGTAGCCGGCTTCGCTGGTCCGCAGCTGGGAGGCCTGGGCCTTCTGGTTGGCGTAGGCCTGCTGGGCGGCCCGCTGGGCGGCTTCGGCGGCGACGGTCAGCTGCTGCTGCAGGGTGACCAGCGACTTGGCCTTGGCCTCGGCGTTGGACTTGGCCACGGTGGCCCGGTCCAGGCCGCTCATGACGTCCAGGTGCCGGGACGAGACGTAGTTGCGGTAGTCCCCGCCCTGCAGCAGGGCGCTGGGGTCCTTGGCGCTGAGCAGGCCCGCCGTCGAGGAGCCCACGGTGGCTGAGACGTAGCTGTCGTGCACGTACGCGGTCAGCTTGGCCCGGGCGGTGTCGACGCCCTTCTGTGCGGTGCTCACCGCGACCTGCGCCTGGGCGGCCTCGACCTTGGCCTTGTTGAGCTTGAAGATCGCGAAGGCGAATTTCTGCTCGGCCAGCGCGAGCTTGGCGTCCAGGGAGCGCAGCGCGGCCTGGGCCTGCACGATCTGGCCGGACAGCACCCCCACGGTGTGGGCCAGGGACGCCTTGGCCGAGCGGGCGGCCGCGAGCTGGGCGTCGGAGGGGTTGGGCGGGCGGGGCGCGGCCTGCACCGCGCCGGGGGCGCACAGCAGCGACCCGGTCACCGCGGCGACGCACAGCACGGCGCGCAGCTGGGCTTTACTGAACACAGTCAACCCCTCTGTTTGCCAGTGCTGTCGGACACACTGCCAGTTGAACAACATAAGCGCCAGTGGTCACGCCAGTCACATAGGTCCCACCACTGGGCATACCCGTCCCCTGTGAAGGGGCGGCAGACCAGAGCGGGTCCACCCAGCCAGTTCCTATCGACCTACCGATGGCAGGCCTTAGCCGGCGGTGCGGAAGAATGGCGGGAAGGACCGGATCGAGGGAGAACATCGTGCCTGCGCCTCACCCGAACAGCTTCGACGCCAAGGACCGGCTCCAGGTCGGCGGCACTGACTACACCTACTTCAGGCTCGACAAGGTGCCCGGTTCGGACCAGCTGCCGTACAGCCTGAAGGTGCTGCTGGAGAACCTGCTGCGCACCGAGGACGGCCTCAACGTCACCGCCGACCAGGTCCGGGCGGTGGCGCAATGGAACCCGGACGCCGAGCCCGACACCGAGATCCAGTTCAGCCCGGCCCGGGTGGTGATGCAGGACTTCACCGGCGTTCCGGCGGTGGTCGACCTGGCCACCATGCGCGAGGCGGTCGCCGAACTGGGCGGTGACCCGGCCCGGATCAACCCGCTGGCCCCCGCTGAGCTGGTCATCGACCACTCGGTGATCGCGGACCTGTTCGGCGGCCCGGACGCCTTCGCCGGCAACGTCGACCTGGAGTACGAGCGCAACTTCGAGCGCTACCAGTTCCTGCGCTGGGGCCAGAGCGCCTTCGACGAGTTCAAGGTGGTGCCGCCGGGCACCGGGATCGTGCACCAGGTGAACATCGAGCACCTGGCCCGCGTGGTGTTCGGCCGCACGGTCACGACAGCCGACGGTGAGCTACTAATGGCTTATCCGGACACCGTGGTGGGCACCGACTCGCACACCACCATGATCAACGGGCTCGGCATCGTCGGCTGGGGCGTCGGCGGCATCGAGGCCGAGGCGGCGATGCTCGGCCAGCCGGTGTCGATGCTGATCCCCCGGGTGGTCGGCTTCAAGCTGACCGGCGAGTTGCCCGAGGCCACCACCGCCACCGACCTGGTGCTGACCATCACCGAGATGCTGCGCCGGCACGGCGTGGTCGGCAAGTTCGTGGAGTTCTACGGCACCGGGGTGCCGGCGGTCCCGCTGGCCAACCGGGCCACCATCGGCAACATGAGTCCGGAGTACGGCTCCACCATCGCGGTCTTCCCGATCGACGACGAGACGCTGAAGTACCTCGAGCTGACCGGACGCAGCCCGGAGCAGCTGGCGCTGGTGCAGGCCTATGCCAAGGCCCAGGGCCTGTGGCACGACCCCAGCCAGGAGGCGCGGTACTCGGAGTACCTCGAACTCGACCTGGGCACCGTGGTGCCCTCGATCGCCGGGCCCAAGCGCCCGCAGGACCGGGTGTCGCTGACCGAGTCCAAGTCGGCGTTCCGGACCGCGCTCAGCGCCTACGTCGATGACCCGATCGACCCGGTCGCCGCCAGCAGCGCCACCGGGCAGGACGAGGCGTCGATGGAGTCCTTCCCGGCCAGTGACCCGCCCAGCCAGGCCGAGGGCGACAGCGAGGCGGCTCCCGGTGAGCTGATCCCGGCCACCGCCGGCGTCAGCGGCCGCCCCAGCTCCCCCACCCGGGTGCGGCTGGCCGACGGCGCCGAGTTCGACCTCGACCACGGCGCGGTGACGATCGCGGCCATCACCTCCTGCACCAACACCTCCAACCCCTCGGTGATGGTGGGCGCGGCGCTGCTGGCCAAGAAGGCGGTCGAGCGCGGCCTGACCCGCAAGCCGTGGGTCAAGACCACCCTGGCGCCCGGCTCGAAGGTGGTCAGCGACTACTACGACCGCTCCGGCCTGACCCCGTACCTGGACAAGCTCGGGTTCAACCTGGTCGGTTACGGCTGCACCACCTGCATCGGCAACTCCGGCCCGCTGATCCCCGAGGTGAGCGCCGCGGTGAACTCCGCCGACCTGGCCGTCACCGCGGTGCTGTCGGGCAACCGCAACTTCGAGGGCCGGATCAACCCCGACATCAAGATGAACTACCTGGCCTCGCCGCCGCTGGTGGTGGCCTACGCGCTGGCCGGGACGATGGACATCGACCTGTACAACGAGCCGCTGGGCACCGACTCGGACGGCGCCGAGGTCTACTTGCGCGACATCTGGCCCAGCACCGCCGAGGTCGACGAGGTGGTCAGCAGCTCGATCGCCCGCGAGATGTTCGTGACCGACTACGCCGACGTCTTCGCCGGTGACGAGCGCTGGCAGTCGCTGCCCACCCCGCAGGGTCAGACCTTCACCTGGGACCCCGAGTCCACCTACGTCCGCAAGCCCCCGTACTTCGACGGCATGCGGCGCGAGCCGTCGCCGGTCACCGACATCGACGGCGCCCGGGTGCTGGTCAAGGTCGGCGACTCGGTGACCACCGACCACATCAGCCCGGCCGGCTCGATCCGGGCGGACTCACCGGCCGGGCGTTACCTGGCCGAGCACGGCGTCCAACGGCAGGACTTCAACTCCTACGGCTCGCGGCGCGGCAACCACGAGGTGATGATCCGGGGCACCTTCGCCAACATCCGGCTGCGCAACCAGATCGCGCCGGGCACCGAAGGCGGCTTCACCCGGGACTTCAGCGCTGCCGAGGACCCGGCCGAGGCGCCGGAGACCACGATCTATGACGCCTCGGTGAACTACGCCGCGGCCGGCACCCCGCTGGTGATCCTGGCCGGCAAGGAGTACGGCTCCGGCTCGTCGCGCGACTGGGCGGCCAAGGGCACCGCGCTGCTCGGCGTCCGCGCGGTGATCGCGGAGTCCTACGAGCGGATCCACCGGTCCAACCTGATCGGGATGGGCGTGCTGCCGTTGCAGTACCCGGCCGGCGAGAACGCCGAGTCGCTGGGGTTGACCGGCCAGGAAGTCATCTCGGTCAGCGGGGTCACCGCGCTGAACGAGGGCCAGGTGCCGCGCGAGGTCACTGTCCGGGCCGGCGACCAGAGCTTCACCGCCACCTTGCGGATCGACACCCCCGGCGAGGCCGAGTACTACCGGCACGGCGGGATCATGCAGTACGTGCTGCGCTCGCTGCTGGACTGACAGCAGCGGCGCGGCTGGGGCCGCTGGGTAACAACTCGATGTCGAAGTCTTTGCCCGCACGTTGCGGTGGGGATATGTTCCCGACGACAACATTTTCGGTGGTCGACGGGTCCGCTGCACAGCCGCGTCGTCGATCCCGCATCGCGAAAGGCGGAATTGCCCATGCGCACAAGCGCAATCGGTCTGGTAGTCGTCGGGGCAGCGCTCTCGCTCGCGCTGAGCGGGTGCTCCTCGGACGACACCAATGACAACTCCGCCCCCGCGGGCGACAACACGAACTCCAGCGCCGGCACGACTCCCAGCTCGAGCGCGAGCGCCGGAACCAGCCCCAGCGCGTCCGGCTCCAGCTCGGGCGCGGCGGGCGCGACCGTCGACGGCAAGGGCGCCAAGGTCGGCATCATCCTTCCCGACACCCAGTCCTCCAACCGCTGGGTGGCGGCTGACCCCGAGGCGCTGAAGGCCAACTGCGAGCGGGTCAACCTCGAATGCGACATCCAGAACGCCGGCGGGTCCGCCGCCAAGCAGAAGACCATCGCCCAGCAGATGGCAGCCGGCGGCGTCAAGGTGCTGATGCTGGTCAACCTCGATGCGGCATCGGGCGCCACCATCCTGCAGGAGGCCAAGCAGAACGGCGTCATCACCATCGACTACGACCGGCTCACCCCCGGCGGCGGCGCGGCGCTGTACGTGTCCTTCGACAACACCAAGGTCGGCGAGCTGCAGGGCAAGGCGCTGACCGAGTGCCCGCAGGTCAAGGGCAAGCCCGCCGTCAAGTACGTCGACATCGACGGCGCGCCGACCGACAACAACGCCACCCTGTTCGCCCAGGGCTATGACAGCGTGCTGGGCAAGACCCCCGGCTGGACCCGGGTCGGCAAGCAGACCGGCAACTGGGACGCCACCACCGCCGGTCGGGTGTTCAACTCCTTCATCCAGAAGAACCCCGACCTCGGCGCGGTGATGGTCGCCAACGACACCATGGCCGGCGCCGTGATCACCAACCTGACCAACCTGCGCCTCAACGGCAAGGTCGCGGTCTCGGGCCAGGACGCCTCTCCGGCAGGCCTGCAGCAGATCCTGGCGGGCAACCAGTGCTTCACCATCTACAAGCCGTCCACCGGTGAGGCCGGCCCGGCGGTCGAGGCGGCGGCCAAGCTGGCCAACGGCGAGATCCCGCAGACCACCCAGACGATCAAGGACCCGAAGACCGGCCAGGATGTGCCGGCCATCCTGGCCGAGCCGGTCGTGATCACCAAGGAGAACGTCGCCCTTCCGATCAACGACGGCTACACCGCCAAGGACCAGGTGTGCACGGGCCGCTACGCCGCCCTGTGCACCGCGGCGGGCGTCAAGTAGGTCCGTGACGGGCGGCCGGCAGCAAACCTGCCGGCCGCCCGCTCCGGCCCGCGGCCGTGCTGTTCGACCGCGGCGCCGGCTTCACCCGTCGAATGCCTCCCAAGGTCGGATGCGAAAGGACTTGAGACCCTTGACCGCTCAGCTCGACCCGCCGCTGTTGCAGCTACGCAATGTGAACAAGAGCTTCGGCCCGGTGCAGGTGCTGCACGACGTCAGCTTCGAAGCCCGGGCCGGTGAGGTGGTGTCGCTGATCGGTGACAACGGCGCCGGCAAGTCGACGCTGGTCAAGTGCATCGGCGGGACGTACACCGTCGACTCCGGCGAGTACCTGTTCGAGGGCGCGCCCGTCCAGGTGCGCTCGCCCCGCGACTCGGCCGCGCTGGGCATCGAGATCGTCTACCAGGACCTGGCGCTGTGCGAGAACCTCGACATCGTCCAGAACATGTTCCTGGGCCGCGAGCGCAGGCGGCGCCTCACCCTGGATGAGAACTCGATGGAGAAGGCGGCCGCCGAGACGCTGGCCTCGCTGTCGGTGCGCACGGTCAAGTCGGTGCGCCAGCGGGTGTCGAGCCTGTCCGGCGGCCAGCGCCAGACGGTGGCCATCGCCAAGTCGGTGCTGTGGAACTCCAAGGTCGTCATCCTCGACGAGCCGACCGCCGCGCTCGGGGTGGCCCAGACCGCCCAGGTGCTCGAGCTGGTGCGCCGGCTGGCCGACCGCGGCCTGGCGGTCGTGCTGATCTCGCACAACATGCTCGACGTGCTGCAGGTCTCGGACCGGATCGCCGCGCTCTACCTCGGCCAGCTGGTCGCCATCGTCGACCGCTCGTCGGTGAACCAGACCCAGCTCGTCGAGCTGATCACCACCGGACGATCCGACGGCATCACCGGCGTTCCGGCTTCCTCCGGCGCGACAGGAGCCCTGGCATGACCACCGGAACGTCCTCGGCCACCGCGGCCCCGCCCGACCCGGACGAGTCGCAGGATGCCAACAGCCTGGCCGTGCTGGCCTCGACCGCCCCGGTCGGCAACAACATCGGCGACTACACCCGCAACTACCTGTCCCGGCTGCGCGGCGGCGACATGGGCTCGTTGCCGGCCATCACCGGCCTGGTGGCGCTGATCATCCTGTTCAGCATCCTGCAGCCGTCCTTCGCCAGCCTCTACAACACCGCGGTGCTGCTCACCGAGGGCTCCGGGCCGATCGTCATCGCGATGGGCCTGGTGTTCGTGCTGCTGCTCGGCGAGATCGACCTGTCGGCCGGCTACGCCGCCGGTGTCTGCGCCGCGGTCATGGTGCGGGTGATGGTCGGCTACAACGCGCCGTGGCCGGTCTCGATCGGGCTGGCGCTGCTCACCGGCATCGTGATCGGCACCCTGATCGGGCTGCTGCGGGCCAAGCTCCGGATCCCGTCCTTCGTCGTCACGCTGGCCTTCTTCCTCGCCTTCCAGGGCGTGGCGCTCTACATCCTGAACAACGGCAAGGGCCAGCAGGGCAACGTCAGCGTGACCGACAACGTGGTCAACAGCATCAACAACGGCCAGATGCCGCTGTGGGCCGGCTGGCTGTTCGCGGTGCTCTGCGTGCTGCTCTACGCCGGCGTCAAGCTCTCGGGCAGCCGCAGCCGCCGCCGGGCCGGGCTGTCCGCCGAGCCGACCTCGGTGCTGGGCCTGAAGATCGCCGGCCTGGCGGTGCTGGTGTTCGGCATGGTCTACGTGCTCAACCAGAACCGGGCGATCGTCAAGACCGCCTCGATCGAGAACGTCAACGGCCGGCTGGTCCGGGTGCCGCCGCCCCGGCTGGAGGGCGTGCCGTGGGTGATCCCGCTGGTGGTGACGCTGCTGGTGATCGGGACGTTCGTGCTGACCCGGACCCGATACGGCCGGCATGTCTACGCCGTCGGCGGCAACGAGGAGGCAGCACGGCGGGCCGGCGTGCCGGTCGACCGGATCCGGATCTCGGTATTCGTGATCAGCTCCTTCATGGCCGCCATCGGTGGCATCCTGATCGCCAGCAACGTGAAGTCGGTCAGTGTCGACAACTACGGCGGCAACACCCTGCTGTTGGCGGTCGGCGCGGCGGTGATCGGCGGCACCAGCTTGTTCGGCGGCAAGGGCCGGGTCATCGACGCGATCATCGGTGGCCTGGTGGTCGAGGTGATCTACAACGGGATGGCCGACCTGGTCAGGGGCACCAACGGCTCGGCGGTGCAGTACGTCGTGACCGGCCTGGTGCTGATGCTGGCCGCGGCGATCGACGCGCTGTCGCGCAGGCGAGCCGGCGCGGCCGGGCTGGGTTGATCTGACGTGTCCGCTCCATCGACGTTCGAGAGAAGGGTGGTCCGTTGGCCGCGCAGCGGGTCGCCGTTCGACCGGAGGAGATTCGCCGGCACAATCTCAGCCGGCTGCTGCGCTCCATCCACCAGCACGGCGAGCTGACCCGCGCAGACCTGACCGCGGCGATGGGGCTCAACCGCAGCACCATCGGCGCCCTGGTCTCGGACCTGGTCGCGCTGGGGCTGGTCACCGAGTTCGTGCCGTCCGGCGGTGACCGGGCCGGCCGGCCATCGCACCTGGTGGCGCCGCGGCCGGACGGGCCCTACGTGCTGGCTGTCGATGTCGCCGTCGAACGGATCGTGACCGCGGCGGTGGGCCTGGGTGGAACCGTGCACGAGCGGCGGGACACCCCCATCGACGGCGCGGACCGGTTGCCGCGGGCGGTGGTGGGCCAGATCGTCGCCGACGCCGCCTGGCTGGCCGACCGGCTGCCCGGCTCGCAGGGCCCGGTCGGCGTCGGGGTGAGCATCCCGGGCACCGTGCGTCGCCGGGACGGCTTCGTCGAGCACGCCCCGAACCTGGACTGGCGGGCGGTGCCGTTCGCCGAACTGCTCGCCGCCCGGATGCCGAACCAGCTGGACGTGCAGGCCGGCAACGACGCCGACCTCGGGGCGGTCGCCGAGCACCAGCGGGGGGTGGCGATCGGCTATGACCACATGGTCTACCTCAACGGCAGCGTCGGCGTCGGCAGCGGCATCATCGCCGAGGGCAACCAGTTGCACGGCGTCGGCGGTTACGCCGGCGAGATCGGCCACATGACCATCAACCCGGACGGCCCGCCCTGCCACTGCGGCAGCACCGGCTGCATCGAGACCTACATCGGCGAGCACGCCCTGCTGCGGGCGGCCGGCGTCACCGACCGGCACGGCCCCCAGGCGGTCGCCGCGGTGTTCGAGGCAGCGGCGACCGGCGAGGAGCGGGCGGCGGCCGCGGTGCGCACGGTCGCCCTGTGGCTTGGCCGCAGCCTGGCCAACGTCGTCAACTGCTTCAACCCGCAGGCGATCGTGGTGGGCGGCTCGCTGGCCGAGGTGGTCCGGCTGGACCGGGCGACGGTGGAGGGCGAGCTGGACCGGCGCGCGATGGCCGCAGCCCGGGCCGGCGTGCAGGTGCTGCTGCCGGGGCTGGACCAGGACTCGGCGCTGATCGGCGCCGCCGAGCTGGCGTTTCAGACCCTGCTGACCTCGCCGGACTCGCTGGTGGTTTCACTCGCCGCGACCTGATGGGGAAGACTGAGCCGATGGCTGCTTACACCGCGCGGGTGGAACGGGGCGAGCAGTTCTGGCTCGTCACGATCCCGGAGATCCAGCGCACCACCCAGGCCAGCACCCTTCGTGAGGTCGAGCCGATGGCTCGGGATCTGATTGCCGTCATGCAGCAGGTGGATCCGCAGTCGTTCGAGTTGAAGCCGGACATCGTGTTTCCCTCGGTGGCCTACGAGCACTGGACCCGAGCGGCGAAACTGCGTGAGGAATCAGCGCGTGCCCAGGCCGAGGCCGCCAAGGAGGCTCGGACGGCAGCCCTGGCACTGGCGAACCTGGGACTGACCGTCCGCGACATCGGGGCAATGCTTGGGGTGTCACACCAACGGGCCGCCCAGCTGATCGCTGGAGCAGCGCCGGACACGGCACTCGGCGCCCAGGCCACGCCAGCCCGTGCCACCACCTGAGCGCCTACCTATTCACTAGGCGCGAGCAGCACACCTCAAACCTCAACGCGAGCGGTACACATCGGCCCTTCGGGCGACCTTGACGACGTACATCGCCTTGGTGTCGGCGTCGAGCCGATAGATGATGCGGTAATCACCGCGGCGGGCAGCCCATTGTCCGGTCAACTCGCCCTGCAGGGGCTTCCCGCGACGTTTCGGATCCTCGGCGAGGCTGCCGAAAACAAAAGCTACCAATGGCTCGGCGATCCGCGGCGGGACCGCCTGCAGGCTGCGCAGCGCGGCGGCGGTGAGCACCGTCCGGTAACCCGGCGTATCGCGTGTCACCGCCGGGGCGGCAAGTTCAACGCCTGGCGAACCTGGGCTTCGTCATAGAGTCGCCCTGCGGCAATGTCTTCTTCGGCCTCGGCGAGATCTTCGTGGATTCGTGGTTGCGACAGCCAGAACAGCGTCTCCTGCATCGACTCCCACTCATCGGCTGACACCATCACCACGGCAGGTCGGCCGTTGCGCGTGATGGTGTATTGCTCGTGTTCCACCTCGGCACGCTCTGCATACTCCGACAGGTGTGCTTTTAGATCGGACAGTGACGTCGTCTGCATGTGATTCAGCATAGACCTGAATTTCGGTCTTAGATAGGACTGAATCAAGCCCGATGCTCGAACTTTCCTCCGGCCTGTGGACTAACCGAACTAGCTGACTACCTCTGCTTCTTCGACGTCCTCCACGCGTTCTTGCTTGCCGGGCGCGAACTGGGTGCGGTACAGCTCGGCGTACAGCCCACCGGCCCGCAGCAGCTCGTCATGGGTGCCGGACTCCACGATCCGCCCCTCGTCGATCACCAGCACCTGGTCGGCGGCCCGGATGGTGGACAGCCGGTGCGCGATCACCAGCGACGTCCGGCCGTGCAGCGCCACCGCCAACGCCTGCTGCACCGCGCGCTCGCTCTCGCTGTCCAGGTGGGCGGTGGCCTCGTCCAGGATCACGATCGGCGGCGCCTTGAGCAGCAGCCGGGCGATCGCGATCCGCTGCTTCTCACCGCCGGACAGCCGGTAGCCGCGGTCACCGACCACCGTCTCGAGCTGGTCGGGCAGCTCGGCGATCTTGTCGGCGATGTTGGCGGCCAGCAGCGCCTGCCACAGCTCGGCGTCACTGGCCTGCGGCCGGGCGTAGCGCAGGTTGGCCGCGATCGTGTCGTGGAACAGGTGGGCGTCCTGGCTGACCACGCCAATCACGTCGCGCAGCGACTGCTGGGTGACCGAGCGGACGTCGTGCCCGCCGACTCGCACCGCGCCCGACCGGACGTCATAGATCCGGGGAACCAGCTGGCTGATGGTGGTCTTGCCCGCGCCGGACGGCCCGACCAGGGCGACCATCTGGCCGGCCTGGGCGGTGAAGCTGACCCCGCGCAGCACGTCCTGGCTCGGCGTCTGGTCCAGCACCGCCACGTCCTCCAGCGAGGCCAGCGAGACCTCGGAGGCGGTGGGGTAGGAGAACCAGACGTCGTCGAACTCCACGGTCGCCGATTCGGGCTTGAGGTCGATCGGCTTGGCGTCCGGGGCGTCGTCGATCAGCGGGGCGAGGTCGAGCACCTCGAAGACCCGGTCGAAGCTGACCAGGGCGCTCATCACGTCGACCCGGACGTTGGACAGCGCCATCAGCGGGCCGTACAGCCGCGTCAGCAGCAGCGCCAGGGTCACCACGGTTCCGGTCGAGAGCTGCCCGGTCAGCGCGTAGTAGCCGCCCAACCCGTAGACCAGCGCCTGGGCCAGGCTCGCCACCAGGCCCAGCGCGGCGAACAGGGTGCGGCCGTACATCGCCGAGCGCACCCCGATGTCGCGCACCCGGGCGGCCCGCGCGCGGAAGGACTCCGACTCGTTCGAGCGCCTGCCGAACAGCTTGACCAGCAACGCCCCGGAGACGTTGAACCGCTCGGTCATGGTGTTGTTCATCGAGGCGTTCAGCCCGTAGGACTCCCGGGTGATGACCTGCAGCGTGCTGCCGATCCGTTTGGCGGGCAGGACGAACACCGGTAGCAGGGTCAGGGCCAGCGCGGTGATCTGCCAGGACAGCGTGAACATCACCGCCGCCGTGAACACCAGGCCGAAGATGTTGCTGACCACGCCGGACAGGGTGGAGGTGAAGGCCTGCTGGGCGCCCAGCACGTCGCCGTTGAGCCGGCTGATCAGGGCCCCGGTCTGGGTGCGGGTGAAGAAGGCCAGCGGCATCTGCTGGATGTGGTCGAAGACGCCGGTGCGCATGTCGAAGATCAGGCCCTCGCCGATCCGGGCCGAGTACCAGCGCTGCGCCAGTGACAGGCCGGCGCTGACCACCGCCAGGCCGGCGATGATCACCGCGATCCAGACCACCACCCGGACCTCGCCGCGGCTGGTGATCTCGTTGATCACCCGGCCGGCCAGCACCGGGGTGGCGACTCCGAGCAGGGCGTCGAGCACGATCATCGCCAGGAAGAACGACAACTCCTTGCGGTAGGGCTTGGCGAAGCCGATCACCCGGCGCCAGGTGCCGGCCCGTAGCGGCCGCTTGGACAGCGTCGAGTCCCGGCGCATCGAGCGCATCACGGAGTAGTTGCCGCCGCCGGGCATCATCGGGTCATCACCCGTTGATTATCAACGCCCCGGACAAGCCGCTCTCAGCCTCGCCTGCCTTATTCGCTGGCAGCGCAACCGCTCCGAGCGCCGTGCGAGGGCGCCGGGTTGCTCGTTCGAGCATGTCGCTCGACGCGTATCGCTGGTGACCGCCTGGGCGTGCCAAACCGATACGCGTCGCGAAACGCAGCGATGAACCGCTATTCGTCCAGGCCGGCCAGCGCTCGGAGCACGCGGTGCTGGGCCTCCCGCTCGGCCCGCTCCTGCTCGGCCTGGGACCGGCCCGACGCCGCCAGCAGCAGCGCCTTGATCTCGGTGACCGCCGCCACCGGCTGCTCCAGGATCCGGGACACGAACCGCTCCCCCGTGGCCGCCAGCTCGGCGGCGTTGACCACGGTGCTGACCAGCCCGATCCGCAACGCCTCGGCGGCGTCCACCCGGCGGGCGGTGAGGCAGATCTCGGCCGCCCGGGAGTAGCCCACCAGCTCGACCAGGCGCTTGGTGCCGCCCAGGTCGGGCACCAGCCCCAGGCTGACCTCGGCCATGCTGAACTGGGCGTCCTCAGCCGCGATCCGGATGTCGCACGCCAGGCTGAGCTGAAAGCCGGCTCCGACGGCATGTCCCTGCACCAGCGCCACGCTGACCACCCCGGGGCGCGCGAACACCGCCAGGCCGTTCTGGTAGCCGGCGATCTCGGCGCTGGCTTCGTCGTGATCGGCCCGGGCCAGGTCCAGGACGGTCGGGATCCCCTCGATGCCTTCCGGGGTGAACATGGCCCGGTCCAGGCCGGCCGAGAAGGACGGCCCCTCGCCGCGGACCACCAGCACCCGCACCGTGCCGGGCAGCGCGTTGACCGTCCGGCTCAGCCAGGCCCAGGTCAGCGGGTTCTGCACGTTGCGCTTGGCCGGCCGGTTCAGGGTGAAGGTGGCGACCTGACCGGAGGAGGACAGCTCGACGGCGAACCCGGCGACGGCCGGGATCTCAGCCGGCCGGTAGCCGCTCTCGGGGATCAGGAGACGTTCTTCTTTCCCCGCGTGGCCCCGCCCCGACTGCGCAGCGACACCTCGTTCTCGCTCAGCAGCCGGTGGATGAAGCCGTAGGAGCGGCCGTGGCTGTCCGCCAGCTCGCGGATGCTGCGGCCCTTCTCGTACTGCTTCTTCACTTCAATCGCCAACTTGTTCCGGTCGGATCCCGTGATCCGGGCACCCTTCTTAAGATCAGCCACCGTCAGTCCTCTCATTGGATAACGCGGCGCAGCACCGTGGTTGCAGTGATCCTTTTTGCACGCCTCCTCTTGCTAGCAGGCCGGCCACCGCATAGCAATGCCAACGTGATCATCCAACGTCAGGCCAACGCGATCAGGTCGGCCAGATCGGCGCTCCAGGAGTCCTCGACCCCGTCCGGCAGCAAGATCACCTTGTCCGGATTGAGCGCTTCGACCGCACCCTCGTCGTGGGTCACCAGGACGATGGCGCCGGCGTAGTGGCGCAGCGCGTCCAGCACCTGCTCCCGGCTGGCCGGGTCCAGGTTGTTGGTGGGCTCGTCCAGCAGCAGCACGTTGGCCGCGCTGGTCACCAGCATCGCCAGGGCCAGCCGGGTCTTCTCACCGCCGGAGAGCACCCCGGCGGGCTTGTCGACGTCCTCACCGGAGAACAGGAACGCTCCCAGCACGCTGCGCAGCTGCAGGTCGGCGGGGTCAGGGGCGGCGCTGCGCATGTTCTCCAGCACCGTGCGCTCGGTGTCCAGCGTCTCGTGCTCCTGGGCGTAGTAGCCCAGCCGCAGGCCGTGGCCGGGGGCCACCTCGCCGGTGTCGGGCTTCTCGGCCCCGGCCAGCAGCCGCAGCAGCGTGGTCTTGCCCGCCCCGTTCAGGCCGAGCACCACCACCCGGGTGCCACGGTCGATCGCCAGGCCGACGCCGGTGAACACCTCCAGCGAGCCGTAGGACTTGGACAGGCCCTCGGCGGTCAGCGGGGTGCGCCCGCACGGCGCCGGGTCGGGGAACCGCAGCCGGGCCACCTTGTCCTGGGCCCGCACCTCGGCCAGCCCGGCGTTGAGCGCGTCGGCCCGGCGCAGCATCTGCTGGGCCGCCTTGGCCTTGGTGGCCTTGGCCCGCATCTTGTCGGCCTGGCCGCGCAGCGAGTCGATCTTGCGCTCGGCGTTGGCCCGTTCGCGGACCCGCCGGCGCTCGTCGGCCTCGCGCTGCTTGAGGTAGGCCTTCCAGCCGACGTTGTAGACATCGACCGCGCTGCGGTTGGCGTCGAGGTACCAGACCTTGTTGACCACCGCCTCCAACAGTTCGACGTCGTGGCTGACCACGATCAGCCCCCCGCGGTGACCCTTGAGGAAGTCGCGCAGCCAGGTGATCGAGTCGGCGTCGAGGTGGTTGGTGGGCTCGTCCAGCAGCAGCGTGGTGGGCTCGCCGGCCGAGTCGGCGAACAGGATCCGGGCCAGCTCGATGCGCCGGCGCTGCCCGCCGGACAGGGTCCCCAGCGGCTGGGCCAGCACCCGCTCGGGCAGGCCCAGGTGGGCGCAGATCCGGGCCGCCTCCGCCTCGGCGGCGTACCCGCCGAGCGCTGAGAACCGCTCCTCGAGGTGGCCGTAGCGACGCACCAACGCCTGGTCGGCGTGCTCGTCGGCCAGCCGGTGACCGACCGAGGTCAGCTCGTGCAGGATCTCGTCCAGGCCGCGGGCGGACAGGACGCGATCACCCGCGGTCTGCTCCAGATCGCCGGTGCGGGGGTCCTGGGGCAGGTAGCCGACGGGGGCGTTGCTGCTGATCTGGCCGCCGTGCGGCAGGGTCTCGGCGGCCAGAACCTTGAGGCTGGTGGTCTTGCCCGCCCCGTTGCGGCCCACCAGGCCGATCCGGTCGCCGGCCTGGACGCGCAGCGTGGTGGGCTGCAGCAGCAGCCGCGCGCCCGCGCGCAGTTCGAGATCGGTCGCGGTGATCATGTGAAGGCACTTTCCGGTACATGGCTGATGGGCAGATGAACAGGCCGGGCTCAGCGCGGAACGGTGCTCACACCACCCAGATTACCGCATCAGCCGGTCGCCTCCTGTGCCGCGATCGGGCCTGGCTGGCCCTGGCCCGGGTGGCCCTGGGCGGGCTGGCCCTGGCCCGGGTGGCCCTGACCCGGGTGGCCCTGGCCCGGGTGGCCCTGGCCTGGGTTGCCCTGGTCGGGCTGTTCCTGGGCAACAAGCCTTTCGGCCCGGCGCAGCGGCGCCAGAAGTGCCGCGACACACAGCACGCCGGCGATGCCTGCGATACCGACAGCGGCGGACGGCGACCAGAGTGTCGCCAGCACTCCCGCGGCCACCGAACCGACGCCCTGGATCGCGATCAGGCCGGCGCTGGCCAGCCCGACCGCTTGACCACGCAGGTGAAGGGGCGTGCGGCGGACGAAGCGAGTCACGACCGAGACCTGATACGCGCTGAACACCCCGCACAGCAGCCATAGCGCGAACGACAGCGGCAGCGTCGGCGACATCCAGCTGACGATCAGCATCGCGCTGGCAGCGGCAGCCAGGTAGGGCACCGCCCGGGCTCGAGCCGCATCCGAACCGCGCCGTCCGAACGCCCAGGCCCCGATCGCGGTGCCGGCCGGCATCGCCGCCATCATCAGCCCGGTCGCGGTGGCGCCGCCGCCGAGCGAGCGTGCGTAAGCGGGGGCGATCGCCTCCGGTGCGATGTAGAACACCGGCATCCACGCGAAGAGCACCAGGTAGCGCAGCAGCGGGTCACGATAGATCACCCGCAGGCCGCCCCTGAGCCTGCCGAGGTAGGACTTACCCACGGTTTCGTCGCCGGCCGCCGAGGCGTCCGGCGCGGCCCGGTTGGCCATGCCGTAACGAATGAGAGCGGCCGAGACACCGAAGGTGACGGCATCGATTAGCAGCGTCGTCCGCACTCCGAGGAAGGCGACGCACAGCCCGCCGGCGCCGAAGGCAACGAGCTGCGCCAACTGCCCGGTGACCACATTCAGCGAGACGCCCGCGACGTAATGCTTGGGAGGCAGCACTTCGGGCAGCACCGCCACCGACGCCGCCGAGAACGGCGCTCCCGCCAGCACGAGAAGGACGAGGACCACATCGATGACCAGCGTGCTCAGGTTGGCCGATGCCAGCACCAGGAGCAGCAGCAACCGGATCAGGTCACACGTCACCATCACCGTCCGCCGCGGATACCGATCAGCCAGCCCGGACAGGAAGACTCCCCCCAGCAGCGACGGCAGGAACGTCAGCGCGTAGGTGGTCGCGCTGATCACTGCCGAGCCGGAGCGCGCGTAGACGAGCAGCACGATGGCGATCCGGGCCAGCTGATCACCGGTGCTGGACTGCGCCGCCGCCAGCCACAGCAGCCGGTACTCCCGCACCCGCAAGGCGCCCCGGAAACTGGGGTCGGGCGTTTCCGCGTCAGGCTGCACGAAACCCAGCCACCCTCATTGCAGCCCCCCGACTGGATCGTCACTGACGCCGAGCAGGCTAACAGCAGACCAACCCAAAATAGGGTTATTCGGTAGGTCCGGTCCGTGACTGGATCGCACCGGTACCGTTCAGGGCGATGCCAGGCGGCTCCAGCAGCGGGGACCGCTCGTGCGGGGATGGTGACGATGCAGTTCAACGACGACGCTCAGCTGGACACCTCGGGAGTGCAGGATGCCCGTGGCGGCGGGATGGGCCGCGGTGGCCTGGCCGTCGGTGGCGGCGGGCTGGGGCTGGTCGGCCTGATCGCGGTGGTGCTGTTCAACGTCCTCGGCGGCGGTGGCGATGGCGGCGGCGGCCTCGGCGGGCTGAGCGGCCTCGGCCAGGGCTCGAACCCCACCTCGATCGACAACAGCGAGCTCAGCACAGAATGCCGCACCGGCGCCGACGCCAATGAGCGCGCGGACTGCGCGATCGTGGCCGACATCGACTCGGTGCAGTCGTTCTGGGCGACCGCGCTGCCCCGCGAGGGCGTCCGGTACAGCAAGTCCCCCACGGTGTTCTTCAACGGCGGCGTCAACACCGGCTGCGGCGCGGCCGACTCAGGCGTCGGGCCGTTCTACTGCCCGGCCGACCGCAAGGTCTACATCGACCTGTCGTTCTTCGAGGAGCTCAGGACCAAGTTCGGCGCGACCGGCGGGGCGTTCCCCAACGCCTACGTGATCGCCCACGAGTACGGCCACCACGTGCAGAACCTGATGGGCACCTCCGACCGGGTGGACCACCGCCAGAGCGGTCCGACCTCGGGCGCGGTGCGGCTGGAGCTGCAGGCCGACTGCTACGCCGGGGCCTGGGCCAACCACGCCACCACGGTGCCGGGCGCCAACGGCCGGCCGCTGATCGAGAACCTCACCCAGGAAGACATCGACGCCGCGCTGGACACCGCCGGGCGGATTGGCGACGACTGGATCCAGTCCAACCTGGGCAGCGGCGGGGTGGATGAGAGCAAGTTCACCCACGGCACCTCGGCGCAGCGGCAGAAGTGGTTCGGCACCGGTTACCGCACCGGCGACCCGGGCAGCTGCGACACCTTCAAGGCGTCCAACCTCGGCTGAGCCGTAGGCGCCTATGACACGAAGTCCCAGGCAAAGGGCTGAGGGCGACAAGTCAGCGCACAGGGGTTGCCACGCTAGCAACGGATAGTTAAGGACTCCGCTACGAGCTGCCGTGTCCCAACCACGACACGCTGCGCTTTGCACCAACGGATCCTCTTGGCTTGGTTAAGGTCCTGCCTAGACTGTGGAGGGGCATTGACATGACGGAGGAAGCCGGGCTCGACTTATGGAAGAAGATCGACCTCGGCAAGGTTCAGACCCAACAGTCGAGCAGCGAAGAGCCGGCGGAAAAGAAACCTAAGAAGACGGCCCCACGGTGGGCAATCAAAACAGCTTGGTGGATTCTCGACCTTCTCTGTGCGGGAATTTGGGTATTTAGCTTTATAAAGTTATTTGTCGCTGACGTAGACCGAGTGCTTGTCGATGCGATAGCACCCAGCATGCGCTGGCTTGTCGACTATCGAATTCTTGTGTTGCTTGGGTTACTCTCCATAGTGACTGTAGTATTCAAGCGTAAATACTTTTGGATTCCACTTTATCTGCTTTTCTTTCCCATAATTTTCGTGGCATGGAAGATTCCGCGCTTTTTCTATAAGCGGCGGAGCTGGGTTTTGGTGCTCGGTGCCTTACAAGTCGTAGTAACCCTCATTAGAGGCTTCAAGTTCACCTTAATCGCTACGACCCTTGCCGCAATAGCTATCGTCATTATTATAGTTTCGGATACGCAGTTCCCGCTCTACACCTGCGGAGTACTCTTACTCATTCTCTGGACCGCATACCTTTACCGCGCTGTGAGATACGCCTTTACTCAAGCTCGGTTCGTTCGATCTCAAAACCTACTACTAAAGAAAATCTTGGGAAGCAAAAATTTTTGGAAGTTCGTCTCGGTCGATCCCTCTATGCGTAGCACAGACATAGTGAAGCTCACCCCTGAGCAATCTAACCAAGCACTAATGAAGGTCGGCACAGGCCTTGCCGCGTACCGAGCGAGTCAGTTTTGGGCGTATCGTATTGACGAGTATCGCCGAAGCCCTGCATCTTACCTATTTGGGTTCATAGCAATTATTGGATTGATGGTTCAGGCCCTCATCATATTTACTTTTGTTAATCTTGCTTTATTCAAAGCCGCTCCACAAGAATTTTCAGTATCGGCTGGCACGAGTCATGCGCTATTCGCTCATTACACATTTTATAGCATGTATGTCAGTCAGGTTTCCGAAATTGTTCCGAAGGGTGCACTGGCAGGGTTTTTACAAGTAGCAGCAGGGTTCTCTGCAGCGCTGATAGTCCTTGTATTGGTCGTGACCATATTTTTCGGCTATAGAGAAAGCCGATACGATCAAACAGCCATGGATACGATCGGTGATATGCGTAAGCAAGCAGACCAGTTCGCAACACGATTCTCTACTGAATACCGCGAATCAGTCGACGAGGTCGCTCGGCGACTCGCTACTCTTGGATGGGATCTCTTCGGGCTACTAGGGTATTTAAGCCGTAACATTCCCGAACCACCGCTAGAAGATAAGCCACACGCCTAACGACGCTGGCAGCACCATGTCAGGCGTCCGACAACTAAGAGCGACTGGATTGCCGGGCCCGTATCGTTATTCGTTAACTCACCGATAAGTCCAGTACACAGGGGAGCTAGCCGTCTTCGCCGGACGACCGCTACTGTCGACCCTAGACGTTGAAGCCGAGCGCCCGCAGCTGCTCCCGGCCGTCGTCGGTGATCTTGTCCGGGCCCCACGGCGGCATCCAGACCCAGTTGATCTTCATGGCGCTGGCCAGCGGCTTCGGTCCGCCGGTCAGCGCGGCCTCGGCCTGCTCCTCGATCACGTCGGTCAGCGGGCAGGCCGCCGAGGTGAGCGTCATGTCGACGGTCACGGTGGCGTCATCGGCGATGTCCAGGCCGTAGATCAGCCCGAGGTCGACGACGTTGATGCCCAGTTCGGGGTCCACCACGTCGCGCAGCGCCTCTTCGACATCGTCATGCGACGGCTTGGGGATGGTGCCGGCTTCGGTCATCGGTGCGCTCCTTCGGTACGGTCCTGACGGTCTGAATTCTGACACCTGGTCATGCCGGCGCGCTCGCGGAGGAAGCCTCGGCCACGGCCGACTTCATCGCCATCCAACCCAGCAGCGCGCACTTGACCCGCGCCGGGTACTTCGACACTCCCTCGAAAGCCACCGCGTCATCCAACGCTTCGGCCTCGTCGTCGGTCAGCTCACTCTGCCCCTGGGACTGCATCAGCTCCAGGAACTTCTCCTGCAGGTGCAGCGCGTTGGAGACCGGCTTGCCGACCACCAGGTCGCTCATCACCGAGGTGGAGGCCTGGCTGATCGAGCAGCCCTCGCCGACCCAGCCCAGCTCGGCGATCTCGCCGTCGGACAGCCGCACCCGCAGCGTCACCTCGTCACCGCAGGTCGGGTTGACGTGATGCACCTCGGCGTCGAACGGCTCGATCTGGCCGCGGTTCTGCGGATGCTTGTAGTGATCGAGAATGATCTGCTGGTACATGGAGTCCATCGGCAAGCTCATCCGAACATCTCCTGCACTCGGGCCAGGCCGGCCACCAGCGCGTCGATCTCGGCGGTGGTGGTGTAGATGCCGAAGGACGCCCGGGTGGTGGCCGGGACGCCGTAGCGCACGCAGACCGGGCGGGCGCAGTGGTGCCCGGCGCGCACCGCGATGCCCTGCTCGTCGAGCAGCTGGCTGACGTCGTGGGGGTGAATGCCCTTGACGGTGAACGCGATGGTGGCGCCCCGGTCCTCGGGTGAGGTCGGGCCGATCACCTTCAGGCCCGGCACGGCCGCGAAGGCCTGCAGGGCGTAGCGGGTCAGCTCGTCCTCGTGCGCCTGGATGTTGTCCATCCCGATCGCGCTGACGTAGTCGATGGCCGCGCCCAGCCCGATCGCCTCGGCGATCATCGGGGTGCCGGCCTCGAACCGGTGCGGCGGCGGGGCGTAGGTGGTGCCGGTCAGGTCGACGGTCTCGATCATCTCGCCGCCGCCCATGAACGGCGGCAACTCGGCAAGCAGCTCGTAACGCCCCCACAGCACGCCGACCCCGGTCGGGCCGTACAGCTTGTGGCCGGTGAAGCCGAGAAAGTCGACCCCGAGCTGCTGGACGTCCACCGGCCGGTGCGGCACGGACTGGGCGGCGTCGAGGATGGTCAGCGCGCCGACCGCCTTGGCCCTGGCCACGATCCGGGCCACCGGGTTGACGGTGCCCAGAGCGTTGGACTGGTGGACGAAGGAGACCACCTTGGTGCGCTCGTCGATCCGCTCCTCGATGGCCGAGGTGACCAGCCGGCCGTCCTCGTCGATCGGGATGTAGCGGAACTCAGCACCGGTGCGCTGGGCCAGCAACTGCCACGGCACCAGGTTCGAGTGGTGCTCCATCTCGGTGACCACGATGTTGTCGCCGGGGCCGATCCGGAACTTCTCCGCGCCCGGGAAGGTGCTGGCGTTGGACAGCGAGTACGCCAGCAGGTTGAGCGACTCGGAGATGTTCTTGGTGAAGATCACCTCGTTGCGGCTGGGCGCGTTGATAAACGCCGCCACCTTGTCACGGGCCGCCTCGAACATCGTGGTGGCCTCAGAACCGAGGGTGTGCACCGCGCGCGCGACATTGGCGTTGTGCTGGGAGTAGTAGTCCTCCAGCGCGTCCAGGACCTGCCGCGGCTTCTGGGAGGTGTTGGCAGAGTCCAGGTACACCAGCGGCACCCCGTGCACCTGCCGGGACAGGATCGGGAAGTCCTTGCGGATCGCCTCGACATCGAACGAGCTGGTCACCTGCACCGCCTCACTGAGCTTTCTTTCCACACTCTGAACAACAACGAACCGGGTTCCGGCGATACCAGCGCCGGTGAAACCGCGGGACTTACTGCACGGCCGCCGGCTCGTTCACGCCGTAGCGGGCGTAGCCGTGCGCCTCGAGCTCGTCGGCAAGCTCGGCGCCACCGGAGTCCACGATCCGGCCGTCGAAGAAGACGTGCACGAAATCGGGCTTGATGTAGCGCAGGATCCGGGTGTAGTGGGTGATCAGCAGGGTGCCGATGCCGGTCTCGCGGACCCGGTTGACGCCCTCGCTGACCGTCCGCAGCGCGTCGACGTCCAGGCCGGAGTCGGTCTCGTCCAGGATGGCGATCTTGGGCTTGAGCAGCGACATCTGCAGGATCTCGTGGCGCTTCTTCTCACCGCCGGAGAAGCCCTCGTTGACGTTGCGCTCTGCGAAGGCCTTGTCCATCTCCAGCTCGCTCATGGCGGCGTTGACCTCTTTGACCCAGTGACGCAGCTTGGGGGCCTCGCCACGGATCGCGGTGGCGGCGGTGCGCAGGAAGTTCGACACCGACACCCCGGGGACCTCGACCGGGTACTGCATGGCCAGGAACAGGCCTGCCCGGGCGCGCTCGTCGACGGCCATCGCCAGCACGTCCTGGCCGTCGAGCAGCACCTGGCCCGAAGTGACCGTGTACTTCGGGTGGCCGGCGATCGAGTAGGCCAGGGTGGACTTGCCGGAGCCGTTGGGCCCCATGATGGCGTGCGTCTGGCCGGACTCGACCGTCAGGTTGACGCCCTTGAGGATGGGGGTGCCGTCCACGCCGACGTGCAGGTCGCGGATCTCAAGCATGGACATCTTCTCAGTTCTCCTCTTTCACGTGTGCTCGGGCAGCAGGAGCCGCCACGGGAGCTTGGGCAGCCGGAGCCGCCGCGGGCCGGGTCACTTGTCCAGCTCGGCGTAGACGTCGCCGTCGACCACCGTGGTCTCGAAGACCGGCACCGGCCGGGTGGCCGGCGGTCCGGTCGGCTTGCCGGTGCGCAGGTCGAAGCGCGAGCTGTGCAGCGCGCACTCCAGGGTGCAGTCCTCGACCTCGCCGTCAGAGAGCGGAAAGTCGGCGTGCGAGCAGACGTCCTCGATGGCGAACACCTCATCGCCCACCCGGACGACCGCGACCTCCAGGTCGTCCAGCTCGACCCGCAGCGGGACGCCCGGACTCAGCTCGGCCAGCGCGCACAGCCTGGTCGCCATCAGCTCTCCTCCAAGCCCGCGGGCGTGCCGCCGAGGCGGACGTCGATGCTGGCCATCAGCCGGTCGTGCAGGGCCGGCACCTTGATGTGGTCGATCACGTCGGCGAAGAAGCCGCGCACCACCAGCCGGCGGGCCTCGTCCTCGGGAATCCCCCGCGACTGCAGGTAGAACAGCTGCAGGTCATCGAAGCGGCCGGTGGCGCTGGCGTGGCCGGCGCCGGCGATCTCACCGGTCTCGATCTCGAGGTTGGGCACCGAGTCGGCGCGGGCCCCGTCGGTCAGCAGCAGGTTGCGGTTGAGCTCGTAGGTCGTGGTGGCCACCGCCGCCGGCCTGATCCGGACGTCGCCGATCCACACCGTGCGCGAGGTGTCGCCGTCAAGCACCGACTTGTAGACCACGTGCGAGCTGCACTGGGGCACCGAGTGGTCGACGTAGAGCCGCGACTCGTGGTGTTGGCCCTGGCCGGCGAAGGACAGGCCGTACAGCTCGGCTGCCGCGCCCGGCCCGGCGAAGTTCACCGTCGGGTTCAGCCGCACCACGGCGCCGCCGAGGTTGACCGCGATGTGGGTGTAGCGGGCGTCCCTGCTCAGCCGGGCGGCGTGCGCGGCGACGTGGATGGCCTCGGCGTCCCAGTCCTGGACGCTGATCAGGCTGAGGTCCGCGCCGTCGCCCACCAGCACCTCGACGTTGGCGGCCACGGTCGCCTCACCGAGGTGGTCCATCACCACGGTGGCCGAGCTGTAGGCGCGGGCGTCGATGACGAAGTGGCCGTAGTTGAGGCCGGGCTTGCCGATCGAGCGCAGCGTCACCGGCTCGGACAGCCGCGTCTCGGCGGGGATGGTGACCAGCACCACCTGCCCGACGTTGGCCGCGGCCAGCGCGCTGACCCGGTCGGCGGGGGTCAGCGCCGTGCCGACCAGCTCGTGATCGCGGCCGACCACCTGGACGGTGACGCCCGCCGGCAGCTCGGTCTCGAAGCGGAACGAGTCCTGTGACGTGAACGGCTGGAACAGCGGGCGCAGCTTGCGCAGCGGGCTGAACCGCCACTCCTCCTCGCGGCCGTTGGGCACGGCGAAGTCATCGGGATCGCGGGAGGTGAAGCGTTCGGAGGGTGACCCGCTGGTGGGCGTGAGGAGTGTCGTCATATGTGCGTTCCGACTGCTCCCCCACAGCTTCGGGCCGGCCAGATGTGCCTGGCCCGCCCGAGAACCTGTGGAGGTGCTTAGCCGACCGCTCCTTCCATCTGCAGTTCGATCAGCCGGTTCAGCTCCAGGGCGTACTCCATCGGCAGCTCGCGGGCGATCGGCTCGACGAAGCCGCGCACGATCATCGCCATCGCCTCGTCCTCGGACAGCCCGCGGCTCATCAGGTAGAACAGCTGGTCGTCGCTGACCTTGGAGACGGTCGCCTCGTGACCCATCGACACGTCGTCCTCGCGGACGTCGACGTAGGGGTAGGTGTCGGACCGGCTGATGGTGTCGACCAGCAGGGCGTCGCACTTGACGGTGGACTTGCTGTGGTGGGCGCCGGGCTCGACCTGGACCAGGCCGCGGTAGGAGGTCCGGCCGCCGCCGCGGGCCACCGACTTGGAGATGATCGTCGAGGAGGTGTGCGGCGCGGCGTGCACCATCTTCGCGCCGGCGTCCTGGTGCTGGCCCTCGCCGGCGAAGGCGATCGAGAGCACCTCGCCCTTGGCGTGCTCACCGGTCATCCAGACCGCCGGGTACTTCATGGTCACCTTCGAGCCGATGTTGCCGTCGACCCATTCCATGGTCGCGGCCTCCTGGGCGACGGCGCGCTTGGTGACCAGGTTGTAGACGTTGTTCGACCAGTTCTGGATGGTGGTGTAGCGGCACCGGCCGCCCTTCTTCACGATGATCTCCACGACCGCCGAGTGCAGCGAGTCCGAGGAGTAGATCGGCGCGGTGCAGCCCTCGACGTAGTGCACGTAGGCGTCCTCGTCGATGATCATCAGGGTGCGCTCGAACTGGCCCATGTTCTCGGTGTTGATCCGGAAGTAGGCCTGCAGCGGGATGTCGACGTGCACGCCCTTGGGGACGTAGATGAACGAGCCGCCCGACCACACCGCGGTGTTCAGCGCCGCGAACTTGTTGTCACCGGACGGGATCACCGTGCCGAAGTACTCCTTGAACAGGTCCTCGTGCTCGCGCAGCGCGGTGTCGGTGTCGAGGAACAGCACGCCCTGGGTCTCCAGGTCCTCGCGGATCTTGTGATAGACGACCTCGGACTCGTACTGCGCCGCGACCCCGGACACCAGCCGCTGCTTCTCGGCCTCGGGGATGCCGAGCCGGTCGTAGGTGTTCTTGATCTCCGCGGGCAGGTCGTCCCAGGAGGCGGCCTGCTTCTCGGTCGAGCGCACGAAGTACTTGATGTTCTCGAAGTCGATTCCGGACAGGTCCGAGCCCCAGTTGGGCATCGGCTTCTTGCGGAAGATCTCCAGCGCCTTGAGCCGGCGCTCCAGCATCCAGGCCGGCTCGTTCTTCAGGGCCGAGATGTTGCGCACGACGTCCTCGCTCAGACCACGCCGGGCGGTGGAGCCGGCCAGGTCGGTGTCTGACCAGCCGAACTTGTAGGTCGAGAGCGCCTCGATCTGCTCGCCCTGGGTGATAGCGCGCTCAGCTGCTGTGGTCATCTATGTGCCTCTCGGTCTTGGAAACCGTGGTCGTGGAACTCGTGGATCTCGCGGTGGTCGTGGAACTGGTGGTGGTCGGCGGTCTCGTGGCGGTCGGCATCGGGATCGCGTGCGAGACGTGGGTGGTGCAGACGCCGTCGCCGTGAGCGATGGTGGCCAGCCGCTGGACGTTGGCGCCGAGCACCGAGGCCAGCGCCCGGGTCTCGGCCTCGCACAGCTGCGGGAACTCGGCGGCGACGTGGGCCACCGGGCAGTGGTGCTGGCAGATCTGGCTGCCCTGCCCGGCGTTGCCGGCCGGGGTGACCTTGGCCGCGTAGCCCTCGGCGGTCAGCGCCGCGGCGACCAGGCCGGCCTTGTCGCGCGGATCGGCTTCGGCGAACTCCGGCTCGGTGATCTGGGCGCCGATCCGGGCGACCAGCGTGCTGGCCCGGTGCTCGGCGAAGGCCACCACCGCCGCCTCGCCGCCGGTGTCTCGCAGGTAGCGCAGCGCCGTGGAGGCCAGGTCGTCGTAGGCGTGTCCGAAGCCGGCGCGGCCGGCGTCGGTGAGGGCGTAGGCGCGAGCCGGACGGCCCCGGCCACGCGGGCGCAGGCTGGACGCGCGCGGTTGCACCTCGACGAAGATCCCGTCGGCGACCAGCGCGTCCAGATGCCGGCGGACGGCCGCGGCGGACAGCCGCAGGCGCTCGGCCAGCGCGGCGGCGGTCAGCGGGCCCGATTCCTGCACCAGCCGGGTCACCGCGTCCCGGGTGCGGCCCTCGCCGGGGTCCACGCCGGCAGCCGGTGCGGGCACCGGTGTCGGGGCGGCTGAGCCAGCGAATTTCACAAGATAAGTATGACGTATTTCCTGACCCGATCCCAGCCGGGGCCTGCCCAGGCGGGCGAAGTGTCGCGTGGCGTTGCTCTCATCCTCCCCCAGAAACGAGTCCGCCGGGCGGTTTGGACGCTTACGTGCCGGATGCCACGGCCAGGAGGGCGGGACAGCAGGCGCCGGCCGAAGCGGTAGGTTCGCGGAGTGCTGTACCGCGCCGCGGAACTATTCGTCTCACCGCTGATTCGCGCCTATTTCAGGCCGCAGGTCAGCGGCCAGCAGTACGTGCCGCGCACCGGTCCCGCCATCCTGGCCGCCAACCACCTGTCGGCCGCGGACGAGGTGTTCACCCCCATCACCGCCGGGCGCCAGGTGCTGTACTTCGCCAAGGCCGAGTACTTCAACGGCCCCGGCCTGCGCGGCAGGATCACCGCCTGGAGCTTCCGGGAGTTCGGCCACGTGCCGGTGGACCGGGACAACCCGCGGGCCGCCGCCAACACCATCGACGTCGGCGTCGAGCTGCTGGCCCAGCAGAAGGCCCTGGGCATCTACCCCGAAGGCACCCGGTCCCCCGACGGCCGGCTGCACAAGTTCCGCACCGGGGTCGCCCGGCTGGCCCTGCGCTCGGGCGCCCCGGTCATCCCGGTGGGGCTGATCGGCACCGACAAGGTGCTGATCGAGGGCGACCGGCACTGGTACCGGCAACCGGTCGAGGTGCACTACGGCCCGGCGCTGGACTTCTCCGGCCGCGCCGAGGAGGAGCGCTCGTCCCGGGTGCTGCGCGAGGTGGCCGAGACCATCCGCGAGGCCGTCCAGAAGCTGTCCGGCCAGGACTACGTCGACACCTACGGCAGCGCGGTGAAGTCCGGCGAGTGAGCCGGCGAGTTCCGCCGGTCACCCGGCGGGGCTGCCAGTGCGTGTCCGGGCCCGGCAATACCTAGACTTGACCAGTGCCCGCCGCCGCAGCCGTTGAGATCACCGATCTCGTCAAGCGCTATGCCGGCCGGCCGGCCGTGGACGGCATCTCACTGACCGTGCCGCGTGGTCAGCTGCTCGCGCTGCTGGGCACCAACGGCGCCGGCAAGACCACCACCATCGAGATCTGCGAGGGCTTCCGGCGCGCCGACAGCGGCCGGGTCAGGGTGCTCGGACTGGACCCGGCGACCGATGGCGGCGCGCTGCGTCCCAAGGTCGGGGTGATGCTGCAGGGCGGCATCGGCGGCTACACCGGAGCCCGCGCCCTGGAGCTGCTGCGGCTGTTCGGCAGCTACGCCGCCGATCCTCTCGACGCCGCCGACCTGCTCGCCGAGGTGGGCCTGGCCGAACAGGCGGGCACCCAGGTCAGGCGGCTGTCCGGCGGCCAGCAACAGCGGCTGTCGCTGGCGATGGCGCTGATCTCACGTCCGGAGCTGCTGTTCCTGGACGAGCCGACCACCGGTATGGACCCGCAGGCCCGGCGCTCCGCCTGGGAGCTGATCCGCCGGTTGCGCCGCGACGGCGTCAGCATCGTGCTGAGCACCCACTACCTGGACGAGGCCGAGGAGCTGGCCGACCACGTGGTGATGCTGCACGCCGGCCGGATCGTCGCCGAGGGCAGCCCGGCCGAGCTGACCCAGGCGGGCTCCACGGGCCAGGTCAGGTTCTCGGCGCCGGCCGGCCTGCCGATCGAGGAGCTGCGGGCCGCGCTGCCGGCCGGCGCCCAGGTCAGCGAGCCGGCCGCCGGGCGCTACCTGGTGGCGGGCGAGGTGACCCCGGCGCTGCTGGCCGCGATCACGTCCTGGTGCGCGGCGCGCGACGTGCTGGCCGAGGGGCTCAACGTCGAGCGGCGCAGCCTGGAGGACGTCTTTCTGGCCCTGACCGTGCCGTCGTCGCTGCCGCGGACCGGCCGATGACCGCCAGCTTCGCGCCGGCCCCCGGCGCGGCGCCGGCGTCGCGGATGCTGGCCGCCCAGACCCGGATGGAGCTGCGGCTGCTGCTGCGCAACGGCGAGCAGGTCGCGCTCACGCTGGTGATCCCGCTGCTGCTGCTGTTCTTCTTCAACCTGCCGCTGCTGTACTCACTCGACACCCCCCGGCGGATCGACTTCGTGGTTCCGTCGGTGCTCGCGCTGGCGGTGATGAGCGCCTCGTTCACCGGCCTGGCCATCGGCACCGGCTTCGAGCGCAAGTACGCGGTGCTCAAGCGGCTGGGGGCCACCGCGCTGCCCCGCCGGGTGCTGCTGCTCGGCAAGACCCTCGCGGTGCTGATCCTGCAGCTGCTGCAGGCCGTGCTGATCTGCCTGTTCGGCCTGGCGCTGGGCTGGCGTCCGAGCGGCGGAGCGGTGTCGGCGGCCGTGCTGATCGTGCTCGGCACCTTCGCCTTCGGCGGCCTGGGCCTGCTGCTGGCCGGCACCGTCCGGGCCGAGATCACGCTGGCCTCGGCGAACCTGATCTGGCTGGTGCTGCTGTTCGCCGGCGGCATCGCCATCCCGCTGTCGCGCTACCCGCAGGCGGTGGCCGACGTGCTGCGCTACCTGCCCTCGGCCGCGCTGTCCGACGGCCTGCACCAGGTGCTCGAACAGGGCGCCGGGCTGCCGGTGCGCCCGGCGCTGGTCCTGCTGCTGTGGGCGGCGGTGGCGTTGCCGGCCGCGGCGCGCTGGTTCCGTTGGGAGTGAGGGTTCGGTGGGGGTGAGCGAGACGAGCCGGCTGCGCAAACCGGCCACGCTGCGCCGGCTGGCGCTGGTCTCGATGCTGGCCAACGTGCTGATCGTGGTGACCGGCGGCGCGGTCCGGCTGACCGGGTCAGGGCTGGGCTGCCCGACCTGGCCGTCCTGCACCGAGGACTCGCTGACCCCGACCAAGGAGTACGCGGCGCACGGCGTCATCGAGTTCGCCAACCGGCAGCTGACCTTCGTGCTGAGCGCGGTGGTGCTGGCAACCCTGGTGGTGGCCGTGCTGGTCCGCCGGCAGGCCAAGCTGGCGGCGCTGGCGGCGATCGGCATCCCCGCTCAGGCGGTGCTGGGCGGCATCACGGTGCTGACCGGCCTCAATCCGTGGACGGTGGCCGCGCACTTCCTGCTGTCGATGGTGATAATCGCGATCACCTTCGCGCTCTGGTGGCAGCTGCGCGAGGATCCCGAACCGGTGGCGGGTTCGGCCGGGTTGCCGGCGGCGGGTCCGTCCGGGTTGCCGGCGGCGGGTCCGGCCGGACTGCGCACGGCGGGTCAGGCCGGGCTGCGTGCCGCCGCCATGGTGATCGTGGTGCTCACCGCGGCGGTGCTGGCCATCGGCACGGTGGTGACCGGCAGCGGCCCGCACGCCGGTGACGAGGGAGCGACCAACCGGATCGACTTCGACCCGGCCTCGGTGTCACAGCTGCACGCCGACGTGGTGCTGCTGCTGATCGGAGTCAGCCTCGGCTTCGCGGTGCTGGCCCGGGCCGCCGGCGCCTCACCACGGTTGCAACGGGCCGCCTGGCTGCTCGTCGGGGTGGAACTCGCCCAGGGCCTGATCGGGTTCGTGCAGTACTTCACGCACGTTCCGGCGTTGCTGGTGGGCATCCACATGCTCGGCGCCTGCCTGGTGTGGCTGGCTGCCCTGGCGGTCCTGGCGCACGCCCTGGCCACGCCGGCCCGCACCGACCCGGTGCCGGTCAAGCCGCTGGCCGGCCAGCGGCGCTGACCTCGGACCACGCTGGAGTCGCTCAGCGCGGGTGAGCCAACCAGCGGCTGAGCCGATCAGCCCTACGGCTTGGTGGTGCCTGTGGCCGGCGGGGTGCCGCCCGCTGGAGCTGCCGAGCTGCTGGTGGTCGGGGTGCTCGTGGCGGTGGGGCTGACAGAGGTGCTCGTCGGCGTGCTGCTCGCCGAGGACGGCGGTGCGCTGCTGGTCGGCGGCGCACTGCTGGTGGGCGGCGCGCTGCTGGACGGCCGCGCGCTGGTGCTGGACGGCGGCGCGCTGCTGGTCGGCGCGGCACTGCTGCTGGACGGCGGCGCGCTGCTGGTCGGCGCGGCGCTGGTCCGGGCCGTGGTGCCCCCGGTGCCCGCGCTCGGGACCGAGCCGATCGGGGCCAGCGAGGTCGGCGTGTTCGAGGGCTTGACGCTGGCCTGTGGGTTGACGCTGCTGGACACCGCCTGCCCGGGCAACACATTCGACGGATCTCTCGGGGCCGGGTCCCGCACCAGCAGCAGCCCGCCGGCCGTCAGGGCGGTGATCAGGACTGCCGCGGCAGCCGCGGCGCCGACCAGCGGTCCCCGGCTGGCGCTGGCAGCGCGTCGCCGGTGTGGCTCGGCAGGTTCGTAGGGTTCGTCGTCGACCGGTGGCGGCATCGGCGAGAGGCCGCTGCTGATGAAGGAGGTCGGCATGTCCGGGCTGGCAGCATCTGCCGGCGCCATCCCGCCAGGAGCGTTGGTGAAACCCCCGCCGTCGGTGAAACCCCCGCCGTCGGTGAAACCCGCGCCATTGGTGAAACCCCCGCCGTCGGTGAAACCCGCGCCGTCGGCCAGCGCTGCCGCCCCGACCGCTCCGGACGCGGCAGCCACCCCGGTGGCAGCGACCACTCCGGTGGCAGCGGCCGCCCCGGAGGCGGCGGCCAGCGGCGCGCCGCCGGCCAGCACCGCGTCCCCGGCGAGCAGCTCGGTGCCGGCGACGGCCAGTATCGGAGTCGGCATCGCGATGCCGTCGCGCAGCGTACGGGCCACCTCGGCCGCGCCCGGCCGCTGCTCCGGATCGGTCGCTGTCATCGCCTGCAACAGCTCCGGCCACGGCTGGGGCAGGCCGGCCGGGATCTCGGGTGAGCGATCCAGCCGGGCCAGCACCGCCTCCAGCGCCGGGCCTTCGAAGGACCGCCGTCCGGTGAATGCCTCGATCAGCACCAGGCCGAGCGCGTAGATGTCGGCCGCCGGGCCGACCTCGGCGCCACGGGCCTGCTCGGGGGCCAGGTAGGACGCCGTCCCGATCATGAAGTCGGCACTGGTCAGGTGCTCGCTGCCCAGCAGCCGGACGATGCCGAAGTCCGAGAGCCGGGCCCGGACGGTGTCGCCGATGGCGCCGTCGGCTCCGAGCAGGATGTTGGCGGGCTTGATGTCGCGATGCACCATGTGCTGGGCGTGCACGTAGGCCAGCGCGCCGGCGATCTGGACGGCGATCTCGCGGGTCTCGGGCTCGGCCAGCGGGGCCTGGGCGATCTGGGCGGCCAGGCTGGGGCCGTCGATCAGCTCCATCACCAAGAAGGCCGGCTCGCCGTCGGAGCCGATCGAGCCGTCGAACAGGGTGATCAGGTTGGGGTGGCTCAACCGGGCCAGCGTCTGCAGCTCCAGCTCCTGGCGCTGCACGCCGCCGGTGACCTCGTCCGGGTCGGTGTGGGTGCGAAACACCTTGACCGCGACATCGCGGGCCAGCAGCTGGTCGTGCGCCCGGAACACCTCGGCCATGCCACCGGCGCCGATCCGTTCGACCACCTGGTAACGGCCGCCCAGCAGCCAACCGGGCTGGCCGGGCTGTGGCGGGGACGGCACTGCCGCTGGGATCGGCAATGCCTCGGTCGCCGGACCGAGATCGTCGCCGGCAGCTCTGTCAGCACCGGCGTCAGCGCCAGTGCCCGGGTCGTTGGAAATAGGTCCCCCAGCCAGCACAAAAGAGACGCTGTTGGCTCAGCGATCCGCCTATAGGCTAGCTGGCCTCACAGGAATCGGCTGGCGGAATAGATCACTAGCCCCACCAGCGACCCCACCACGGTGCCGTTGATCCGGATGAACTGAAGGTCCCGGCCCACCTGCAACTCCAGCCGGCGAGCCGTCGACTCGGCGTCCCAGCGCGAGACCGTGTGGCTGATCACATCGGTCAGCTCGCCGGAGTAGTGGGCCAGCACGTGCCTCATCACGCCCAGCAGCCAGCGCTCGGACTTGGCCTGCAGGCTCGGGTCATCGCGCAGCGCGGTCCCGGTCTGCCGGATCACCGAGGCGGTGACCCGGCGCAGCTCGGAGTTCGGGTCCAGCGCGGCTTCGAGCACCGCCTTCTTCAGCGGCAGCCACAGCGAGGCCAGCGCGTTGCGCACCGCCGGGTGGTCGAGCAGGTCCGCCTTCCACTGCTCCAGGTTCGCGGCGGCCCCCGGATCGGTGCGCAGCTGCACCGCGTACAACCGCAGCCGCTCGTCGAACTGCTGGCGCAGCGCGTGCTCGGGATCGATGGCCACGTCAGCCAGGAAGCTCTGGACGCTGCTGAACAGCTTGTTGAAGACCTTACCGTCCACCCACTCCGGCACCCACTCGGGCGACTCGTCGGCGACCCGCTTGCGAAAGACGTCCCGGTTGTCGTCCAGGAAGCGCATCAGCGACCGCAGTCCCTCGCTGAGCAGGATCTGGTGCTGGTTGCCCTCCACCGCCAGGTCGAGCACCTTGGCCACCACCGGGGCGGCCGGCACCCGGCGCAGCTGCGCGTCGGCGAAGTTCTCAATGGCCTGCCGGATCTCCTCGTCGGCCAGCACCGTGTTGGCTCCGGCCAGCGCCACCCCGATCTCGTGCGAGAGCCGCTCGGGCCGGTCGCCGGTGGCCAGCCACTCCCCGACCCGGCGCGGGATCTGGGCCGCCTGCAGCCGGGGCCCGACCACCTCGGGCGTCAGGAAGTTCTGCTGGACGAAGTCGCCCAGGCTCTCACCGATCTGGTCCTTCTTGCGCGGGATGATCGCGGTGTGCGGGATCGGCAGCCCGAGCGGGTGCCGGAACAGCGCGGTCACCGCGAACCAGTCGGCCAGCCCGCCGACCATCGCCGCCTCGCTGGCCGCCTGGATGAACGGCCAGATGCCGCGGTCGTCGCCGACCAGCTTGCAGAACACGAAGACCAGGGCGGCGAACACCAGGCCGCCGGTGGCGACCACCTTCATCCGCCGCAGCGCCACCTGCTTCTCGGCGTCACCGGCCAGCGAGAGCACCGGCACGTCCAGCAACGGCGGCAGGTCGGACGGCTGGTTACCCGACGGCTGTTCGGGGGCTGGCTGGTGGTCTGCCGGCTTCCGGTGGTCGGACGGCTGGTGGTCGGACGGCTGCGGCGAGCCGGTTGGCGCGGCCATCAGCTGACCCGGGCGTGGATAGCGGCGGCGAGCAGGCCGGCCGCGGCGTCGGAGTAGGTCAGGTAGAGCGACGGCTCGACCAGCTCCAGCTCGCCCACCACCGGGCCGTCCGGGCCGGGCAGCAGGTCGACCCTGGCGTACAGCAGGTTCTCGTCCAGGCCGGCGTTGGCGTGCGCGAGGACCTTCTCAGCGAGTGCCATCTCCTCCTCGGACGGCTGGCGCGCGGTGATGTCCTCCGAGACATAGGCCCGGCCGTGCACCAGGTGCCGGGCCTCCGGCGGGAGCATCGGCCCCTTGCGGATCGCATGGCTGTACGCGCCGTCGAAAAAGATCAGCGCGGTCTCGCCGGCGGTGTCGACGCCGGAGTGGTACGGCTGCATCAGCACCGTGCGGCCGGCCTCGTGCAGCGCCCGCAGATGCTCGCGGGCGGCGTCCAGCGCTCCCGGCCGGTCGGCGTCGAACCGGCCGGCGCCGCGCGAACCGGCGCCGACCGAGGGCTTGAGCACGAACTCGCCCGACTGCGGAAACTCAGGCTCCGCGCCCGGCGGCACCAGCCGGGTGGCAATCACCGGCAGCCCGGCGGCGGCGAGATCGACAAGGTAGCTCTTGTCGCTGTTGGCCTCGATCACCGACAGCGGGTTGTAGAGCCTCGGGATCGAGGCAGCCCAGGCCAGAAAATCCTCGCGCCGGAAGGTGTAGTTCCAGGTTGCCCGGATCACCGTCGCGTCGAAGGCCGCCCAGTCGACGCCGGGCTCGTCCCACGGCAGCATGCTGACCTCGTGACCGAGCTCGGCCAGCGCCGGCAACAGCGGCAGCTCGTCATCGTCGCCGGTCGGCATCGGCAGGCAGGTGGCGAGGGCGATGCGTCTGCTCACTCCCCGATCCTAGGTGCTGCCCCACCGGGCTCGAGGTCTCGCCCTCAGCACGCGAGCGCCGCAACGGGCACGCGCAGCACCTGGCGGCCGGCCCGGCTCAGCGCAGGAAGGTGTCCACCGCGACGGCCAGGAACACGAAGGCCAGGTAGCTGTTGGACAGGTGGAACAGCCGCATCGGGTTGCCCGCCGAACCACTCCGGGCAGCCGCGTAGAGCCGGTACGCCTCGGCCAGCAGCGCCGCGCCGGCCCCCAGAGCCAGCACCCCGTACACCCAGCCGGTGGCCAGCGGCCACAGCACCAGCGAGGTCGCCACCGTCAGCCAGGAGTAGCCGACGATCTGGCGAGCCACCTTCACCGGCGAGGCGACCACCGGCAGCATCGGCACACCGGCCCGGGCGTAGTCGTCCTTGTAGCGGATCGCCAGCGCCCAGAAGTGCGGCGGCGTCCAGAAGAACACCACCCCGAACAGCACCACCGGCGCCCAGGCCAGTGACCCGGTGACCGCCGCCCAGCCGATCAGCACCGGCATGCAGCCGGCCGCGCCGCCCCAGACGATGTTCTGCGGGGTCCGCCGCTTGAGCAGCATGGTGTAGACGAGGACGTAGAAGGCGATCGCCAGCGCGGTCAGCCCGGCGGCGAGCAAGTTCGCGCCCAGCCCCATCAGGGCCACCGCGACCACCCCGAGCAGCACGCCGAACCTGAGCGCGCCGGTCGGCGAGACGTCGTGGGTGGCCAGCGGGCGGTGTCCGGTGCGGCGCATCAGCGCGTCGATGTCGCGGTCGAGGTAGCAGTTCAGCGCGTTCGCCGATCCGGCCGCCAGGGTGCCGCCGATCAGGGTGACCAGCACCGTCTGCCAGCGCGGCAGGCCGTCCGCGGCCAGCACCATCGCCGGCAGCGTGGTGACCAACAGCAACTCGATGATGCGCGGCTTGGTCAGGGCCACGTAGGCGCGCACCGAGGTCATCGCCGAGCGAGCAGCGACATCCGGCTCGCCCAAGCCAGGGCGGGCAACCGGGGTCTGCGTCACCCTCTCACCCTAAACCCGACCGATGCTGCTCATCCGCCCGGCTCGGCGGGCTGCGGGGCAGCTAACAGTCGCATGCAACAGAACGTACCGATATCGGCTATCTAGCCGTACAGGGCAGCTCCGAACCGCTGACCCCGCCACACTGCGGAAGGGAAGGCCGTGAGACCGGAGGGAGTGCTGATGTCCGGCGAGCAGAGCATGCCGCTGACGCGCTACATCGCCGAGCACGGCATGGCGCTGACCCGGTTCGCCTACCTGGTGGCCGGCGACCGCGGCCGGGCCGAGGACCTGCTGCAAGAGACCTACCTGGCGCTGTACCGGAGGTTCGGCGACGCGCTGCCGCCCGACCTGCCTGCCGCTTATGCCCGGACCGCGATCGTCCGAGCCCAGATCAGGCAGGGGCGCCGGCGGCAGTTCGTCGAACGGCCGACCGCCGAACTGCCCGACCGCCCAGCGCCGGCGACCGATCCGGCCGACTCCGACCAGCTCTGGAAGTTGCTGGCCGGGCTGAGCCATCGGCAGCGCTGCGTGCTGGTGCTGCGCTACCGCTACGGCTGCGCCGACGAGGAGATCGCCGAGACGCTGGGCTGCCGGCGGGCCACCGTCCGCAGCCTGGCCGCCCGTGCACTAGCCGACCTGCGCGCCAACCGCGCGGTCACCGAACTCGCAGGAGAGTACTGATGACCCGCTTCGAAGACCCGTTCAACGCCGGGCAGCCGGCCGACGAGCTGGAGGACGAGCTGCGCCAGGTGCTGATCCGGCGCGAAGCCGACATCACCGAAGCTGCCCAGCCCCGGACGGACGGCGAACTACCGGTGACACCCATCCCGGGCTGGGTGCACCGGGTCACCGAGCTGCCCGGCGGCCGGACCGGCACCCTGCTGGCGGCCAGCGTGGTGGCCCTGCTGATGCTCAGCACGACGCTCGCGGTGCGCGGCCTGACGCACGACGACCCGCCCGTCGGAGCGCCTAACAGCCCGGCCGCCAGTACATCGCTGCCCACCCCGTCGACCACTCCGTCGCCTACCCCGTCACCCACCCCGTCGGCCACCCGGACGTCCCTGGCTGCCGCCTGCCCGCTGCCGGCGAAGTGGCTGACCGCGCTGGAGGCAGGCGTGGTGGCAGTGGACCAGCCGCTGAACCGGCCGCTCGCGGCCGGCCCGGACGGCAGCTTCCTGATGGAGCAGTCGAACGCCTTCACCGACAGGCCGGCCTCGTCGATCACCCACCGGGAGCTGGCCCTCTTCGACCGGGACGGGCACGGCACCACTATCTGGTTGGCCGCCGAACCACAGCATGACCTCGTCGGTGTCAGCCCTGACTCGGCCCTGTCGGCCGGCTGGGCGGTCTTCGCGCTGGCCCGGACGCAGAACCTGGCGGCGTACGGGGTGGCCGCCTGGGACCGGGCGGCCGGCCGGCTGAGCACGGTGCGCCTGCTCAGCCCGGCGGAGCAGGAGGCCGACCTGGTGATCGCCTTCGACCCGATCGTGGCCGGTGACACCGCCTACTGGATCGAGCAAAAACGGAACGACACCGCCTACCAGACGCTGGTCAGCCAGCAGTTGCCCTACGGCCAGCGGCACACCCGCCCGGTGGCAGACGTGGGCCGGCTGGTCGCGGTGGGCACCGGCGTCGGGCTGCTGCTCGGCACCGGCCCCGACCATTTCCCGATTCTTGCCACCACCCTGGCGGCCGGGCCCGGCCTGACAGTGCCTGCCGAGGTGCTCGAGTGGGCCGGCGGCAGGTGGTTCAGTTCGGACGGGACGTCGCTGCGCTGGCAGACCGACCAGGCCATCGTGAGCTGGCGGCCCGGCCAGTCCACGGTCAGCCGGACCGGTCTTGCCCGACCCTTGAACGGTCCGTTCGTCGGACCGTTTGCCGACATATTCACCGGCTCGCCGCAGGAGGGCACCATGATGGACACCCGCAACGGCACCCTGCTGCGGTTGCCGGCCGGGCTGAGGTTCGTGCTGGTTGCCGGCGGCGACCTGATCACGGTCACCGGCGACCGCCAGGACACCGTGCACCGGGTGCCCCTGACGGCCCTGCCGGCCACCCGCTGCTGACCGCGCGTCGAACCCAGCGGCTGGCCTGCGCGTCGAAACGAGCGGCACCGGATGAGCGGTCGAGGGTCCGCTCTCGGTGACCAGCGGCAACTCGATGATGCGTGGCTCGGTCAGGGCCACGTAGGCTCGTATCGAGGTCATCGCCGAGCTAGTAGCCGACATCCGGGTCACCCGATCGAGTGGGGGGCGACCGGAGTCTGCGTCACTGGCCCCGCGTAACGCCCGGCCGAAACCACGGCCGCCACCGCATCCGGCGTCGCTGACCGGCCTCGCGACACCGCCACCCGCACCGCCACCCGATACCGCAACCCGACACCGCAACCCGCCCGCGAAGCCCCTTCCCGGGCGCCGTCGGTGTTGATCAAACACCAGACTGAAAGCGATTAGGCTCCAGTTCAGGCCCTACCGAGACTCTGAGAGCAGGAGAGGCACGTGACCGAGACCGCACCCGGCATCGTTCAGACCCACCCGGACTGGTGGACCGAACTCGATTCCAGAGCGGTGGACACCGCCAGGCTGCTGGCGGCCGACGCCGTGCAGAAGGTGGGCAACGGCCATCCCGGCACGGCGATGAGCCTGGCGCCGCTGGCGTACCTGCTCTTCCAGCGAACCATGCGCCACGATCCGACCGACCCGAACTGGGTCGCCCGCGACCGGTTCGTGCTGTCCAACGGGCACTCCTCGCTGACCCTCTACATCCAGCTTTTCCTGGCCGGCTACGGGCTCGAGCTCGAAGACATCAAGTCGCTGCGGACCTGGGGCTCGCTGACCCCGGGGCATCCCGAGCACGGCCACACCTCGGGCGTCGAGACCACCACCGGTCCGCTCGGCCAGGGCGTCGGCAACGCCGTCGGCTTCGCGATGGCGGCCCGCCGCGAGCGCGGCCTGCTCGACCCGGACACCGCGCCCGGCGAGTCGGTGTTCGACCACCAGATCTATGTCATCGCCGGCGACGGCTGCCTGCAGGAGGGCGTCTCGGGCGAGGCGTCCTCACTGGCCGGCCACCAGCAGCTGGGCAACCTGACCCTGATCTGGGACGACAACCACATCTCCATCGAGGACGACACCAACATCGCCTTCTCCGAGGACGTCTGCAAGCGGTACGAGGCCTACGGCTGGCACGTCCAGCAGGTCGAGTCCGGCGAGGACGTGGTGGCGCTGGAGGCCGCGCTCGAAGCGGCCCGGGCCGAGACCGACCGGCCGTCCTTCATCGCGGTCCGCACCATCATCGCCTGGCCCGCGCCCACCAAGCAGAACACCGGCAAGGCGCACGGCTCGGCGCTCGGCGACGAGGAGATCGCCGAGACCAAGAAGATCCTGGGCTTCGACCCCGGGATCGATTTCGCGGTCGACCCCGAGATGCTGCAGCACACCCGCAAGGCCGTCGACCGGGGCCGCGCCGCCCGGGCCGAGTGGCAGCCGGCCTTCGACGCCTGGGCCGCCGACAACACCGAGCGCAAGACGCTGTTCGACCGGATGGTCGAGCGCAGCCTGCCGCCGGGCTGGGCCGACTCGCTGCCGAGCTTCCCCACCGAGAAGGACGGCAAGCCGAACTCGATCGCCACCCGGGCCGCCTCGGGCAAGGTGCTCAGCGCGCTGGCCGGGGTGCTGCCCGAGCTGTGGGGCGGCTCGGCCGACCTGGCCGAGAGCAACAACACCACCATGGAGGGCGAGCCGAGCTTCGTGCCGGCCGACCGGCAGACCAAGGCCTTTCAGGGCGGCCCGTACGGCCGGACGCTGCACTTCGGCATCCGCGAGCACGCGATGGGCTCGATCATGAACGGCATCGCGCTGCACGGCGGCACCCGGATCTACGGTGGCACCTTCCTGGTGTTCAGCGACTACATGCGCCCGCCGGTGCGGCTGGCGGCCATCATGCAGTTGCCCACCATCTACGTCTGGACCCACGACTCGATCGGCCTCGGCGAGGACGGCCCGACCCACCAGCCGGTGGAGCACCTGGCCTCGCTGCGCGCCATCCCCGGCCTGGACGTGGTCCGGCCGGCCGACGCCAACGAGACCGCGGTCGTCTGGCGGGCGGTGCTGGAGCACAACGACCGGCCGGCCGGGCTGGCGCTGTCCCGGCAGAACCTGCCGGTGCTCGACCCGGCCAAGGTGGTCGACGCCAGCAAGGGCGGCTACGTCCTGGAAGAGGCCTCCGAGGGCCTGCCCAAGGTGATCCTGATCGCCACCGGCTCCGAGGTGAGCCTGGCGCTGGCGGCCCGCGAGCGGCTGGAGGCCGAGGGCACCCCGACCCGGGTGGTGTCGATGCCGTGCATCGAGTGGTTCCGTGCCCAGGACCGGTCCTACCAGCAGCGGGTGCTGCCGCCGGCGGTCAAGGCCCGGGTCAGCGTCGAGGCCGCCGTGTCGCAGGGCTGGCGCGAGATCGTCGGCGAGGCCGGCGAGATCGTCGCGCTGGACCACTTCGGCGCCAGCGCCAACGTCAAGGTGCTGTTCGAGCAGTTCGGCTTCACCCCGGACAACGTGGTCACCGCCGCCCACACCAGCCTCGAGCGAGTAGGCGAGATCACCGGCACCACCACCGGCAACTAGCCGGCATTCACACGTTCCCAGGCTCTTCGAAGAAGGGATCCATCATGAGCGACGCACTCGCCGACCTGTCGGCCCAAGGCGTGTCCATCTGGCTCGACGACATCAGCCGCGAGCGGCTGGTCAGCGGCAACCTGCAGCAGCTGATCGACGCCAAGCACGTGGTCGGCGTGACCAGCAACCCGTCGATCTTCCAGAAGGCGATGGAGGGCGCCGCCGAGGAGGACTCGGCCTACGCCCAGCAGGTGCACGACCTGGCGGTGCGCGAGGTGGCCCTGGAAGAAGCCGTCCGGCTGCTGACCGCCTTCGACATCCGCTGGGCCTGTGACGTGCTGCGCCCGGTGTTCGACTCGACCGACGGGCAGGACGGCCGGGTCTCGATCGAGGTGGACCCGCGGATCGCCCACGACAGCGACAAGACCACCGCCGAGGCGGCCGCGCTGTGGTGGCTGGTCGACCGCCCGAACGTGATGATCAAGATCCCGGCCACCGAGGCCGGGCTGCCCTCGATCACGGCGGCGACGGCGGCCGGCATCAGCGTCAACGTGACCCTGATCTTCTCGATCGAGCGCTACCGCAAGGTGATGGACGCCTACCTCGACGGGTTGCGGCAGGCCCGCGAGGCCGGCATCGAGCTGTCCACCATCCGCTCGGTCGCCTCGTTCTTCGTGTCCCGGGTGGACACCGAGATCGACAAGCGGCTGGACAAGATCGGCACCGACGAGGCCAAGGCCGTGCGCGGCAAGGCCGGCATCGCCAACGCGCGGCTGGCCTACGAGGCATTCCAGGAGGTGTTCACCGGACCGGACTGGCAGGAGCTGAAGTCGGCCGGCGCGCACGTCCAGCGCCCGTTGTGGGCCTCCACCGGCGTCAAGGACCCGGCCTATGACGACACCATGTACGTCACCCAGCTGGTCGCCCGCGACACCGTCAACACGATGCCCGAAGCCACCCTGAACGCGGTCGCCGACCATGGCGTGATCAGCGGCCCGACCGCCGACTCCGGCTACGACGAGGCCCGCCAGGTGGTCACCGACCTGTCGGCGCTGGGCATCGAGCTGCACGAGGTCACCGAGCTGCTCGAGTCCGAGGGCGTCGACAAGTTCATGGACTCCTGGGCCACCCTGGCCGAGAGCGTGCAGAAGCAGCTGACCGAGGGCGCGAAGAAGGCCGACAACGGCGATCCCAGCAAGGCCGGCAACAACGACCGCGAGGGCTCGTCGGCATGACCGAGACGGCTTCGACCAACGACGACGTGCTGCGGCTGGAACCGCAGTACCCCGACGTCGGGTCCTACACCGACGCCCTGAACGCGCTGGTGCACGACCAGGTCGCCAGCCGGATCGCCGCTCAGGACCCGACCCTGTGGGGCGCCGACGCCGAGTCCGAGGCGGCCAAGCGACTGTCCTGGGTGTCGCTGGCCCTGACCTCCCGCCCGCTGATCGCCCAGATCGCCGCGCTGCGCGAGGAGCTGGCCGCCGAAGGGGTCGACCACGTGGTGCTGGCCGGCATGGGTGGCAGCTCGCTGGCCCCCGAGGTCATCTGCGCCACCGCCGGCGTCGCGCTGGTCACCCTGGACACCACCGACCCCGGCCAGGTGCGGGTCGCCATCGCCGACAGCCTGCAACGCACCGTCCTGGTGGTCTCGAGCAAGTCCGGCGGCACCGTCGAGACCGACTCGCACCGGCGGGCCTACGAGCAGGCCTTCACCGAGCAGGGCATCGACCCGCGGCGGCGGATCGTGGTGGTCACCGACCCCGGCTCGCCGCTGCAGCAGGCCGCCGAGGAGGCCGGTTACCGCAAGGTGTTCCTGGCCGACCCGAACGTCGGCGGGCGCTACAGCGCGCTGACCGCGTTCGGCCTGGTGCCCTCCGGCCTGGCCGGCGTCGACCTGACCACGCTGCTGGACGAGGCCGGCGAGGCGGCCGAGGCGCTGTCGGCCGACTCGGCGGCCAATCCCGGCCTGCGGCTCGGCGCGTTGCTGGGTCAGGCGCACAATTCCAGCTCGGACGGCACCGGCTCGAACGACGCCGGCTCGGGCGGCGGTGCCGGCTCGAACGGCGGTGCCGGCTCGGGCGGCGGTGCCGGCTCGAACGGCGCCGGCTGCGACAAGGTGGTGTTCGCCGACTTCGGCTCGGGCATCGTCGGCTTCGGCGACTGGGCCGAGCAGCTGATCGCCGAGTCGACGGGCAAGGACGGCCGCGGCCTGCTGCCGGTGGTGGTGGAGGGCCCGGACGCGCCGGGATTCGCCGACGCCGGCCCGGACGCGATCCTGATCAGCCTGGGCGGTGACCGGCAGTCCGCCGAGCCGGCCTCGGGTTGGGGCGCGGCGGTCTCCGGCCCGCTCGGCGGGCAGCTGCTGCTCTGGGAGTACGCCACCGCCATCGCCGGCCGGATCATCGGGATCAACCCGTTCGACCAGCCCAACGTCGAAGAGGCCAAGAAGCAGGCCCGGGCGCTGCTGGACGCCCCGGAGCAGGCCGGCAAGGACGAGCCGGCGCTGACCGACGGCGCCGTCCAGGTCTTCGGCGCGGGCTTCGACCTGGCCGGCGCGAGCACGCTGGCCGACGCGCTGCGGGCGTTCCTGGCCGCGGCGCCCGAGCGGGGCTACGTCAGCGTCCAGGCCTACCTCGACCGGCACGCCGACACCGAGGCGCTCGAGCTGCGTCCGGCGCTGGCCCGCCGTACCGGCCTGCAGACCACCTTCGGCTGGGGACCGCGGTTCCTGCACTCGACCGGCCAGTACCACAAGGGCGGGCATCCCAACGGGGTGTTCCTGCAGCTCACCGGCGACATCTCGGCCGAGGCGGGCGGTGACCTGGAGGTGCCGGACCGCCCGTACACCTTCGCCTCGCTGCAGCACGCGCAGGCGGCCGGCGACGCCACGGTGCTCGCCGACAAGGGCCGGCCGGTGCTGCACCTGCACCTGACCGACCGCGCCGCGGGCATCCAGCAGCTACTGCAAGCGCTCTGAGGAGGATCCGTGAGTCTGACCGAGGACCAGGACGAGGACCAGTCCCCCGCGATCGACGCCGGCGACGGCCCGGAGATCCGGCCGGGACTGGGTTCCAACCCGCTGCGCGACCCCCGCGACCGGCGGCTGCCCCGGGTTCCCGAGCCGTGCGCCCTGGTGGTCTTCGGGGTCACCGGCGACCTGGCTCGCAAGAAGCTGCTGCCGGCCGTCTATGACCTGGCCAACCGCGGCCTGCTGCCGGCCGACTTCGTGCTGCTCGGTTTCGCCCGCCGCGACTGGGCGGACGGCGACTTCGAGTCGCTGGCGAAGAAGGCGGCCAAGGAGCACGCCCGCACCGGGTGGAACGAGGAGGTCTGGACCCGGCTGTCGGGTGACATCAAGTTCGTGGCCGGCTCCTTCGACGACGACGCCGCCTTCGACGAGCTGGCCACCACGCTGGACGACCTGCGCCAGAGCCACGGCATCAAGGGCAACGCCGCCTTCTACCTGTCCGTCCCGCCGAGCATGTTCCCGATCGTGCTCAAGCAGATGGAGCGCACCAAGATGGCCGACAACGCCACCTCCGGCGGCTGGCGCCGGGTCGTGGTGGAGAAGCCGTTCGGGCACGACCTGCCCAGCGCCAAGGCCCTCAACGCGCTGGTCGACGAGGTGTTCACCGCCGAGGACGTGTTCCGGATCGATCACTACCTGGGCAAGGAGACGGTGCAGAACCTGATGGCGCTGCGCTTTGCCAACCAGCTCTTCGAGCCGGTCTGGAACTCCAACTACGTCGACTCGGTGCAGATCACGATGGCCGAGGACGTGGGCATCGGCGGGCGGGCCGGGTTCTACGACGTCACCGGCGCCGCCCGGGACGTGCTGCAGAACCACCTGCTGCAGCTGCTGGCGCTGACCGCGATGGAAGAGCCGGTGGAGTTCACCGCCGAGGCCATCCGCACCGAGAAGCTGAAGGTGCTGCGGGCGATCCGGCTGCCCGCCGACCGGGGCGCGTACGCCATCCGGGGTCAGTACCAGCAGGGCTGGCTGGCCGGTGAGCGGGTGGCCGCCTACCGGGCCGAGAAGGACGTGCCGGAGGACTCCAAGACCGAGACCTACGCCGCCGTCCGGCTCGGGATCGACACCCGGCGGTGGGCCGGCGTGCCGTTCTACCTGCGCACCGGCAAGCGGCTGCCGCGCCGGGTGACCGAGATCGCGGTGCTGTTCAAGAAGGCGCCGCACCTGCCGTTCAGCCACACCGACACCGAGGAGCTGGGGCACAACCAGCTGGTGGTCAGGGTGCAGCCGGACGAGGGCGTCACGCTGAAGTTCGGCTCCAAGGTGCCCGGCTCGATGATGGAGGTCCGCGACGTCGCGATGGACTTCCTGTACGGCGAGGCGTTCACCGAGTCCAGCCCGGAGGCCTACGAACGGCTGATCCTCGACGTGATGCTCGGCGACGCGACGCTGTTCCCGCGCAACGAGGAGGTCGAGGCGTCCTGGCGGGTGATCGACCCGCTGGAGGAGTTCTGGGCCGGTCAGGAGCCTGCGGCCTACCGGGCCGGCGAGTGGGGGCCCAAGGCCTCTGATGAGATGCTGGCCCGCGACGGGCGCCGCTGGCGGCGGCCATGACCCGCCCCGATGAAGGAGATGCGCGGTGACCACACTCTGGGACACCACCGGAACCGCGGTGGTGCAGGCGCTGGCCGCCAAGCGGCGCTCGGGCGGCGCGGTGACCAGCGGCCTGGCTCTGACACTGGTGGTGGTGCTGGAGGAGAAGGACGTCGACGACGTCGAGGCGGCCGTGGCGACCGCGGCGGCCAAGCACCCGATGCGGGTGATCATGGTGCTGCGGCACAACATCGACGCGCCGGTCCCCCGGTTGGACGCCGAGGTGACCATCGGCGGCCGGCGCGGGCCCGGTGAAGCCGTGGTGCTCCGGATGTTCGGACGGCTGGCGCTGCACGCCGAGTCGGTGACGCTGCCGCTGCTGGCGCCGGACGCGCCGGTGGTCGCCTGGTGGTACTCCGAGACCCCCAGGGTGATCGCCAACGACCCGCTCGGGGTGTTCGCCGACCGCCGGATCACCAACGTGATCCGCGACCGGGACCCGGCCGCCGCGCTGCAGCAGCGAGCGGCCGACTACGCCCCGGGCGACACCGACCTGACCTGGACGGTGATCACGCCGTGGCGGGCGGCGCTGGCGGCGGCGTTCGACACCGCCTCCTCACCGGCCACCTCGGTGATCGTGTCCGGCAACCCCCAGGACCCCTCGGCGCAACTGCTGGCCGGCTGGTTGACGTCCCGGCTGGAAATCGACGTCCCGGTGCACAAGGCCGAGGGCAAGTACATCGTCGCGGTCGAGATCGAGTTCGCCGACGGCCGGACGGTCAAGATGACCAACGAGGGCTACAAGCTGCTGATGCGCCGGCCCGGGCAGCTCGACACCATCCAGCCGTTCCCGCAGCGGACCACCGGCGACATGCTGGCCGAGGAGCTGCGCCGCCTGGACGCCGACCAGCCCTACGGCGAGGCGCTTGCCGCGGTGTCAGGCCTGACCGGCCTCAACGAACGCGCGGCGGTCCGAACCCACATCTGGCACGATCCGGCGATGGCGCAGCAGGAGGCCTGAGGCCGATGCCCGCGCAGCCGGAACTCATCATCCAGGCCAATCCGGAGGGCCTGGCAGGAGATGTGGCGGTGCGGGCGGTGGCCACGCTGGCCCGCGCCCAGCAGAACCGGGGCCGGGCGGCGCTGGCGCTGACCGCGGGCTCGATTATGGAACAGGTCTGGTCGGCAATCGCCGCCGCGCCCTTGCGCGACACCGTCGACTGGTCCCGGGTGGATGTGTTCTGGGCCGACGAGCGCTACGTCCCGGCCGGCTCGGCCGATCGCAACGACGCCCCGGCGACCCGGCTGCTGTTCTCCCAGCCGCCGTTCAAGGCCGCCCGGCTGTTCCCGATGCCGGCCAGTGACGGCCCGTACGCCAACCTCGACGACGCCGCGGCCGGCTACGCCGAGCAGTTGTCGGACGCGCGCCGGGCGGACGACCCGGACGAGGTGCCGTACTTCGACGTGCTGCTGCTGGGCGTCGGCCCGGACGGGCACTGCGCGTCGCTGTTCCCCGAGCACCCCAGCGCCTATGACGAGTCCGGCCCGGTGATCGCGGTGCGCAACTCTCCCAAGCCACCGCCGCTGCGGATCTCACTGAGCTTTCTAGGCCTTGCGGCGGCGAACGAGATCTGGTTCGTGGCCTCCGGCGCCGGCAAGGCACGGGCGGTCGCCCTGGCGCTCAGCGGGGCCGGCCGGGTGCAGGTGCCGGCCGCCGGCCCGCGTGGCCGGTTCCGGACGCTCTGGTTGGTGGACCGGGAGGCCGCGGCCGGGCTGCCACGGCATCCCGACGGCCGGCCGATGCTCTGAGGCGGTCGCTGTTTAGGCGGTCGATGCGCTGAGGGACGATGCTCTGAGCGACGGCGCGATGCTATGAGCGGAGGCGTGAACGTTGGCCTCGGTGCAGCGGGCTGCTCGGCGAGTCGCCCTGCTCAGCGGCCAACGATCACCTAATCGCGGCGGCGAGCGCTAAATACGCGATGTCTGATCGCGCCAATCCGTCATACCAGCGGAGGCGCGAAGGTTGGCCTCGGTGCAGCGGGTTGCCCGGCGAGTCGCCCTGCTCAGCGGCCAACGATCAGCTAGTCGCGCCCCACGACGGCGCGCAAAGCGTAATGGCGCGGCGAACAGCTGGCTGAGGCGTGGCGGTAAGGATCAGGCCTCGCCGCGGCGGGCCCGCAGCCGGGCCAGCGCCTCTTCGAGGATGGCGTCGCCGTCGGCGTCCGAGCGGCGTTCTTTCACGTAGGCCAGGTGGGTCTTGTACGGCTCGTTGCGGGGGGCGGCCGGCGGTGCGGCGGATTCGCGGCCGGCGGGGTAACCGCAGCGCGGGCAGTCCCAGGTGTCGGGCACCAGCGCCTCGATCGCGAAGGCAGGCTTGGTCTCGTGGCCGTTGGCGCAGAAGAACGACACCCACTGGCGGGGGGCGGACTCGCCCCGCTCCCGCTCGCCCATCGGCCCGGCGCCTACCCGGCTGCCGCGGATTGCGCTGCCACCTGCCACTTCTTGACTCCTCTGACTAACTCGATGTCACTGTGAAGCTTGGGCCAGCCGACTGGACGCGCTCCGCGCCGCCGGGATGACCGCCGCAGGTGGTTTCAGCTCGCCTTGTAAAGCAGCCCCAAGCCGATGATGCAGATGGACCAGACCAGGCCCGCGATGACGGTGAGCCGGTCGAGGTTGCGCTCGACCACGGAGGAGCCTGACAGGCTGGAGTACATCGAGCCGCCGAACATCGAGGACAAGCCGCCGCCCTTGCCGCGGTGCAGCAACACCAGAACCATCAACAGCAGGCTCGCGACGATCAGGACAATCGACAGCAACGTGATGATCATGTGGTTCGAAGGCCTCGCTCAGATCTCGACGGGTTGACGCGGCATGGTGTCAAGAGAATACCTGCTCGACTTGCCGCGGCTGGCGCTCGGTGCGCAAACCAGGTCCTCAAGCCGGAAACGGACCGCCGCCGGCCGCGATGCAGATTCCGGCGAACTCGGCTCCGTCCAGGCTGGCGCCGCCGACCAGGGCGCCGTCGACGTCCGGCTGGGCCACGATCTCACCGGCGTTGGTGGACTTCACCGAACCGCCGTACAGGATCCGGACGCCGGCCGCCAGCTCGGGGCTGTACAGCTCGGCCAGCCGGGCCCGGACCGCCGCGCAGACCTCCTGGGCGTCGGCCGGGGTGGCCACCTTGCCGGTGCCGATCGCCCACACCGGCTCGTAGGCGATGACGACGCTGGCCGCCTGCTCGGCGGAGACGCCGGCCAGCGCGGCGCACAACTGGTCGACGCAGTGCCCCACCTGCCCACCGGCCTCGCGGACGTCCAGCCGCTCGCCGACGCACAGGATCGGGGTCAGCTCGCTGGCGTAGGCCGCGAGGACCTTGGCATTGACCAGCTCGTCGCTCTCCTGGTGGTACTCGCGGCGTTCGGAGTGCCCGACCACGACGTAGCTGCAGCCCAGCTTGGCCAGCATGCCGCCGGAGATGTCACCGGTGTAGGCGCCGCTGGCGTGCGGGGACAGGTCCTGGCCGCCGTAGCGCAGCGCCAGCTTGTCGCCGTCCACCAGCGTCTGCACCGAGCGGATGTCGGTGAACGGCGGCAGCACCACCACCTCGACGGCCTCGAAGTGCTGCGGCTTGAGGCTGAAGGCGACCTTCTGCACCAGGGCCAGCGCCTCGAGGTGGTTGAGGTTCATCTTCCAGTTGCCGGCGATCAGGGGCGTGCGCGTTGCCGCCGTGCGGGCCATCTAGCTCTCCTCGAGTACGGCGACACCGGGCAACGTCTTGCCTTCCAGGTACTCCAGGGAGGCGCCGCCGCCGGTGGAGATGTGGCTGAACCGGTTCACGTCGATGCCCAGCGCCCGCACCGCGGCGGCCGAGTCACCGCCGCCGACCACCGTCAGCCCGTCGCAACCGGCGACCGCCTCGGCGACGCCCTTGGTGCCGGCCGCGAACGGCGCCACCTCGAAGACGCCCATCGGGCCGTTCCAGAAGACCGTGCCGGCGCCGGCCAGGGCCTCGGCGAACCGGGCCACCGAGTCCGGGCCGATGTCCAGGCCCTTCATCCCGGCCGGGATCGCCTCGGCCGGCACCGTCTCGGTGCTGGCGTCGTCGGAGACCTCGGCCGCGACTACCACGTCGGTGGGCAGCACGATCTTGTCGCCGGCCTCGGCCAGCAGCTGCTGGCAGGTCTGCACCTGGTCGGCCTCCAGCAGCGAGTCGCCCACCTCGTGGCCCTGCGCCTTGAGGAAGGTGAAGCACATGCCGCCGCCGACCAGCAGCCGGTCGACCTTGGGCAGCAGCGCTGAGATGACGCCCAGCTTGTCCGACACCTTGGACCCGCCGAGCACCACCACGTAGGGCCGTTGCACCTCGCCGGCCTCACCGGTCAACCGGCGCAGCACCTGCAGCTCGTCGCGGACCAGCTCGCCGCAGTAGTGCGGCAGCAGCCGCGCCACGTCATAGACCGAGGCGTGCGCGCGGTGCACCGCTCCGAAGGCGTCGTCGATATAGGCTCCGCCGTCGTCCTCACCGCCGGTCAGCTGGGCCAGTGCCCGGGCGAAGTGGGCCCGCTCGGCCTCGTCCTTGGCGGTCTCGCCCGGGTTGAACCGGACGTTCTCGAGCAGCAGCAGGTGGCCGTTCCCCAGTCCGTCGGCCAGCAGCCGGGCACTCTCGCCCACGGTGTCCAGCGCGAACTCCACCGGGGTGCCCAGCAGCGCCGCCAGCCGGTCGGCAACCGGGCGCAGCGAGTACCTGTCCTCGGGGGCGCCCTTCGGCCGGCCCAGGTGCGCCACCACGATCACCCGGGCGCCGCGGTTGAGCAGCTTCACCAGCACCGGCAGCGATGCTCGGATCCGGCCGTCGTCGGTGACGACCGGCGGATCGTCCTTGGACAGCGGCACGTTCAGGTCACAGCGAACCAGGACGCGTCGCCCGGCCACCCCGACCTTGATCAGATCGTCCACCGTGCGCATACAGCTCTACTCCCCCGGTCTCGGCGGTCCCTTGCTGGTCGGTCTGGGTCCTGCTCGGCAGGTCTGGTCGGCCTTGATCCTGCTCGGTCGGCTTGGTCGGGCTCGGCCGGTCTTACAGGCTGGCGCCGACGTAGCCGATCAGGTCGACCAGCCGGTTGGAGTAGCCCCACTCGTTGTCATACCAGCCGACCACCTTCACCTGGTCGCCGATCACCTTGGTCAGGGTGGCGTCGAAGATGCAGGACGCCGGGTCGGTGACGATGTCGGCGGACACGATCGGGTCCTCGGTGTAGACCAGGTAGCCCTTCAGCGGGCCGTCGGCGGCGGCCTTGTACGCGGCCTTGACCTCGTCCACGGTGGTCTCGCGCGACAGCGTCACGGTCAGGTCGGTGACCGAGCCGGTCGGCACCGGCACCCGCATCGCGTAGCCGTCGAGCTTGCCCTTCAGCTCCGGCAGCACCAGGCCGATCGCCTTGGCCGCGCCCGTGGAGGTCGGGATGATGCTGAGGGTGGCGGCCCGGGCCCGGCGCAGGTCCTTGTGCGGGGCGTCCTGCAGGTTCTGGTCCTGGGTGTAGGCGTGGATCGTCGTCATGAGGCCCTTGACGATGCCGAACTCGTCGTGGATGGCCTTGGCCATCGGCGCGAGGCAGTTCGTCGTGCAGGAGGCGTTCGAGATGACGTGGTGCGCCGCCGGGTCGTACGAGTTCTCGTTGACGCCGAGGACGATGGTGATGTCCTCGTTCTTGGCGGGCGCGCTGATGATGACCTTCTTGACGGTGCCGCGCAGGTGCTTGGCCGCGTCCTCGCGGTTGGTGAAGCGCCCCGTCGACTCGATGACGACCTCCGCGCCGGCCTCCTCCCACGGGATGAGCGCCGGGTCCTTCTCCGAGAAGACGCGGAACTCGTCCGAGCCGACGCGGATTCCCGTCTCGGTCGCCACGACCTCATCTTCGAGGTTGCCGAGCACGGAGTCGTACTTCAGGAGGTGCGCGAGCGTCTTCGTGTCCGTGATGTCGTTGACCGCGACGAAATCTATCTCGGCGTCGCCCAGCGCCGTGCGCAGGATGTTGCGCCCGATGCGCCCGAATCCGTTGATGCCGACTTTGACTGCCATG